>JBFLWK010000066.1 GCA_040757695.1 Elusimicrobiota bacterium | reverse complement strand
CGAATATAAAATGTATTTTTTGTAAGCCTTTTGGCATTTGTCATAAGTGTATCATTTTTATACGGTTGTGTCAAGGGCATTTTATTATCGGTAAAATATAAATTTATAGCCGTTTTTCAGGTCGAATAATGTAACCTGATGTAAAGCATTTGACAAATTTTGACCTTAAATATACTAAATAGGTGCAACCGGTTACACAGGGTATAGGACAAATGTCCTATAAAATCATATGAAAAAACTTATAGAAAATAAATGGTTCGCTATTGGATTGATAGTCGTTGCAACTTTTGGTGTGTATGCCAATTCATTCAAGAACGAGTTTGTTTATGATGATAAGAAAGTCATAGTAGAAAACGAATTTATAAAATCTTGGGAAAATTTACCAAAACTACTTACGAAAAAGTATTTCGTCCTTGCCCATGAATTATCTTATAGACCAGTATGTACTATTTCTTATTTTATTGATTACTCTATATGGAAATTAAATGTTTTTGGTTGGCATTTAACGAATATCTCTTTTCATACATTAAATGCGATACTCGTTTATTTAATAGCATCTTTTATTCTTAAAAGTAATTTAGCAAGTTTAATCTGTGCACTACTTTTTGCTTTACATCCAATTCAGACAGAAGCGGTAAATGGTATAAGTTTCCGAGAAGATTTGATTTCATTTTTCTTTTTTCTTTTAGCATTTTATTTTTATGTTAAAGAATCGCCTATCGCCTATCTCCTATCTCTTATCTTTTTCATTTTTGCTTTATTTTCAAAAGAGATGGCAATAACATTGCCAGTTATTTTAATGAATTATGATATTTGCTTTGTACATAATAGAGAAAAAATCAAAAACCAACTTTTATATTATTCGTCTTTTTTTATAGTTGGAATTGGTTATTTAATATTTAAGTTTTTTCTTTTTAAGCCGCCTTTAGAAGCAGTCATAGGAACTACGGCTTTTTCGACGCTTAACAGCAATTTTTATCAGACAATGCTTACTATGAGTAAGGTTTTCGTTGGTTATATAAAGTTACTTTTTTTACCATACAAACTTTCTATAGAACACCTTGTTGTTCCAGTAATTTCTGTATTTAATTTATCAGTTATTATATCTATTGGGATTATAGCATTTATTTTAGTATTCGCTATAAAAACTTATAAGAAATCAAAAGAAATTTCTTTTTCAATATTTTATTTTTTTATATCAATTTTACCTGTCTCAAATATAGTACCATTCGGAGCATTCATGGCAGAACGTTATTTATATTTTTCAACATTTGGATTTTGTATCCTTCTGACGATTTTTATAATAAAAAAAAATGGTCATAATATTTTGATTTTAGTTTTATTCTTTCTTTTATCAGTATATTCAATAAAGACAATATTACGGAATAGAGAATGGGAAAATGGTATTACACTATGGACAGCCGCGGTAAAGTTATACCCTAATTCTGAAAAAGCGCATAATGGTCTTGGTTGTGGTTATAAGAATAAAAAACTTTATACTCATGCAATAAAAGAATTCAGGAAAGCAATAGGAATAAACCCATTTTATGTATCTCCTTATAAAAATTTAGGGGTTATATTTGAAGAACAAAATTTATATGAAGATGCTATCTCTGAATATAAAAAAGCACTCAAAGTATATAAATATGACGCAGATTCGTACTACGGAATAGGAACTAATCTCACAAAAATGGGAAATTATGAAAACGTGATTGAATGGTATAAAAAAGCTTTGATAATAAAACCAAACTTTATTTCAGCCCGTTACGCTCTTGCAGGTGTTTATAAGAAAATGGGTTTATATAAAAACGCGATTGCTGAATATAAAAAAGTAATTGAACTTGATCAGACATATATTCATACCTATATCAATTTAGGGGATATTTATGAAGAATTACATTTATATGAAAATGCGTTGGCTGAATATAATAAAGCATTATTAATAAATCCAAAATTCGCAGATGCTTATAATAACATAGGTATTTGTTATTCATCCCAGGGATTGTATGATAACGCGATTAAATCATTTCTTAAAGCTGTGGAGATAGATCCTGAAAATGGTGGAGCTTATTATAATTTATCAATATGCTTACTTAACAAAAAAAACTATAAAGAATCTCAAAAATACTTATCACTTGCAAAAAAATATGGAATTAAAAAATAATCATAACAAAATAAATTTGAAGTTGAAATTTATTGTCAAAAATATTTTTGGTTGTGTCTTTATTTTTAATATCTATGGATATATTTTCGCTGAATGGAATATAAGTGTGGTGGATTCTGAAGGAAGATTGGGAGGACATACTTCTATTGCGATTGATTCAAATGATTATCCGCATATTTCATATTCTGGCGGTGGGATAGAATCTGGCGGCAGAGGAGGTTTAATTTTCGCAAAATGGACTGGGACATGCTGGGCTATTGAAAGCATTGATAGCCCTGATACACACGTCGCGTATACATCCGTTGCATTAGATTCCAATGGATATCCTAATATAAGTTATTACGGTGGGTTACTGATGCAAACTAAATATACAAAATATGCAAAATGGGATGGAACAAAATGGATTATAAAAATTATTGATACAGAAGGAACTCATACATCGCTAGTATTAGATAATAACGGAAATCCATGTGTAAGTTATTGCCATGCTAATTGGCTCAAATATGCAAGATGGACGGGAACGACCTGGGATATCCAAAATGTAGATGTAGTTATTCCGGGAGGAGTGTTGTTTTCGTCACTTGTATTGGATAGCAGTGCTAGACCGCATATAAGTTACTATGATTTCAATGCTGGTAATCTTAAATATGCGAGGTGGACAGGTTCTTCATGGTCCATCGAAATAGTTGACTCAATTGGTGATGTAGGTTGGGCTTTATCATTAGCATTAGATAGTGCGGGATATCCCCATATAAGTTATCTTGACATGACTAATCTTGATCTCAAATATGCAAGGTGGACTGGTTCAAATTGGAACGTTCAAACAGTTGATAGTGAAGGTATTGTGGGCGATTACACAGCTATATTTATAGATACAGATGATAATCCACATATAAGTTATTGGGGCAATGATACTCTTAAATATGCAAAATGGGATGGTGCAATTTGGAGCATTCAAACGGTTGATAGTAGCCCTAAAGTATGTCATTATACTGATATTGTTTTAGATTCCTACAATAACCCTCATATAAGTTATCAAGATCAAACAAACTATGATATAAAATATGCAAGATGGGTTACACCGGTGCCGATAAACCAGCCACCAAGCCCCCCGGGATTAGTTTCCCCTTCTGATGGTAGTTGGACAAATGCTCAACCGACTTTGGTATGGAATGTGCCAGCAGATGCGGATGGTGATGATTTGCACTTTAAGGTTGAGTTGTCGTCGGTAAGTGATTTTTCTGCGAAAGATGTCTTTGAAAGCAATGTCTCTACTAAAGGGTTTTCGCCTGTGCCACCAGTTGCACAGGGTATAGGACAAATGTCATATACAATTCAGCCAGAAACATTTCTTTATGACTCAACAACATACTACTGGAAAGTTGCTGCTTTTGATGGCACTGTTTATGGTGGTTATTCAGGAACAAGGTCGTTTATTGTAGATAACAAGGCGCCAAGTTATACAATTTCAGCAACGCCAGACCCGGTAACTTTTGCTACTGATGTTACAATCACAGTTGTAGCAAGTGAACCATTAACATCTATCCGAACATTTGTTCGGCAGAATGGGCAGGCGAGTCCGACAGAGATTACAATGTCATCAACGGATAACATTACCTGGACAGGAACATATACAGCAATAAACAATTATGATGGTATTGCGACGATAGATATCACAGGTAGTGATAATTTTTATACATCAAAATCAACCGGCAGTTTTAATGTCTCAATCGGTCCTGCTGGACGGAATTTGATTATTTCAGATGTTTCAGATACGCCAGATCCATTTGACCCTGATATTGAGTCAACAAATATCTCATTTAATTTGGAGTTGAGACCGATAACTGTAACAAACTCAACCACAACGATAAAAATTGTAAGTTCCACCGACGAGCTTTATAGTACATTTGTACTATATCATAGTGCATCTGGGTTATATAATGTTTCACAGTTGTGGGATGGAAAAGATGCCACAGGGAATTATGTTCCTGATGGTAAATATTTTTATGTGATAAACTCAACTGCAACAAGAACTGCCGGAGTAAATGTCTCATATGTTACCGCAATAGAGAAACGAGGCGAGATAACAGTTCTCAGACAGGCGGAGTTTGATTATGCATCATCACAAATATCAAATCCAGAGAATGCAAAAATAACGATTACACCGAATCCCGACGGTAAGACCGCTTCAACATTTGGTATTTTGCAAGGTAGCGTCGGCTCAATTTACGATATACAACCGACGAGCACAACATTTGAGCCTTCAGCAATGCTTACACTTTTCTACGATGAAGCACAACTCAACGGAATTGACGAAACCACGCTTGATATATTCAGATACAATCCTGATACAGGCAACTGGACAGCGCTTGGTGCTTCAGTTGACACGGTGAACAACAAACTGGCAGTAGCGATAGATAAAATTTCAATTTATACAATAGCGACAAAAAATGCTGTATTTATCCCGACGCCTGTTGCAGGAATTGATTTTACAAAGCCGACATTTACAGTATATTTAACAATTGACCCTGAAAAGACAGACGATATGAGAGTAACAGCACTCTCATCTGAAAAATTACTTTCTGCAAATGCAGAAATAATTCCACACGGCAACAGTCCAAAGAAAGCACACTTAAGTGTGCCGCTACAGGCAACAGCAGAAAATCTGTGGACTGGAAAGTTTACAAAGCAAACCGGTTTCGGCGATGTAGAAAAAATAATAATTTCTGGCTGGGATTTAGCAGGCAATTTTGGTATTTCAGACGGTAGTTATACAAAAAATATTGTTTCATCAGAAGGCGGAGTTATAAAAGACCCAATAACAAAAGTAGAAATAACAATTGCCGCGAATTCATTAAACGAAGCGACAGTATTTTCAGTAAAGAAGATTGAGAACAGAACCACACTTAAGTGTGGTCTACAAACAATTTCAAGTTACGAGTTCAAATCAGATAAAAAATTTGATAAGCCAGTAAAAATTAAAATACCATACACTGCAGAGGATGTGAACGGACTCAACGAAAACAATCTGAAAATTGCATATCTTAATGAAACAACAAATGATTATGAACCACTTGAAAGCGAAGTTGATACCGACGCAAAAACCGTATCTGCAGATGTTGAACATTTTTCAATTTATGCGATTGTGTATCAACAGCCGCAGATGACACCGGAGCCTGATACAACTTTCACAAAAGGTGAGATATATGCGTATCCAAATCCTGCGAAGCAAGGTGTATTTCCCAAAATACATATAGAGGTTGGGCTTGCTGACAAATTGCAAATAAATTTGTATAATATAGCAGGCGAGATTGTTCATTCAGTAGAACTCTATGAGCCGCCATCAGTTATCAATGACAAATATGTTTATGAATATGCGTGGAATGTTTCAGATATTGCCAGTGGAATATATATTTACACAATCAAGGCAAAAAAATCAGGTGAGCATGACATAAAAGCACAGGGAAAGGTCGCAATAATAAGATGAACAAAACAAAAACAGGTATTGTAATTTCAGACAAAATGAACAGAACTAGAGTGGTAGAGGTTACAAGAACTACCCATTTTCCACTTTATGGGAAGGTAGTTAAACGTACCACCAGATTTTATGCGCACGACGAGCAGAACAAAACAAAAACAGGCGATAAAGTCACAATAGCCCCAACAAGACCGCTATCAAAACTTAAGCGGTGGCGAATTGTAAAGGCAGGTTAAAGGCAAGTTAAAGGTAAAAGGTTAAAGGTTAAAATTAAAAACAAAAAAGAAGCTGACAGGATTTACAGGATAAAACTTTAAATAAAATCCTGTTAATCCCGTCAAAAGAAGTTTCATCTTTTCAGGTGTTAATATGGAAGCGATAGCATATTCAAGATTTGCAAGATATTCATCCAGAAAAGTTGGTCAGATACTGAATCTTATCCGAAATAAGCGCGTTTCAGACGCATATGTTATGCTTAATTTTGTTAAAAAAAGTTCAGTTCCATTAGTAGCAAAGACATTGAAGTCGGCAGTTGCCAATGCAGGTCGGCTTAAAAACCCGGAAACAGTTTTTGTAAAAAAAGCATTTGTAACAATGGGACCGCCTATAAAAAGAATGAGAGCAGGTGCGATGGGTCGTGGGAATCCCTACAAGCGAAAAACCTGTCATCTGACAATTGTCGTTTCCGAATAACCGAAGTTAAAGGTAAAAGGGGAAAATGAAAGGAAAAATGGAAAAGAGGAAAAATGACACTTTGTGTTATTTTAACCTTTAACTTTTAACTTGAAAGCATAGGAATTTCCTTTTTTGGACACAGATGTACACAGATGTACGCAGATTACGAAGATTATAAAAATATAAATTTTAAATCTGTTTTTTCTGCGAAAATCTGCGTCCTATTAACTTGAATTTATCATGCATATAAAAAAGAAAGACAAAGTTATTGTTTTAGCAGGTAAAGATAAAGGAAAAACAGGCGAAGTGCTTAAAATTTTTCCGGATAAGAATACCGCGATAGTCTCTAAAGTTAATTTTATAAAAAGGCATACCAAACCGACTCAAACAGACCCCGGTGGTATCCGAGAAAAAGAAGCTGCGATTCCTGTTGCCCGGCTGATGCTTGTCTGCCCGAAATGTGCTAAACCGACAAGACCGAAATGGGAGATACTTTCTGATGGTACAAAATCACGTATCTGTCGGAAATGCGGCGAGATGATTGTATAAAAGGCAGGTTAAAGGTAAAAATAAAAGGTTAAAATTAAAGGTATAAATTAAAGGTTAAATGGAAAAGGGAAAAATAAAAATAAAATCCTAAAATTTTAACCTTTGACCTTAAACCTTTAACCTGATGTTATATGGCACGATTAAAAGAAGCGTATAAAAAAATTATTGTTCCGGATTTGCTGAAAAAATTAAATCTGCAAAATATCCATCAAGTGCCTAAACTTGACAAAATAGTTATCAATATAGGTGTATCTGATGCCAAAGAAAATCCAAAAGCGATGGATATTGCATCTTCGGAACTCGCAGCGATTACCGGTCAGAAACCATTATTACGTCGTGCCAAAAAATCTATATCAGCATTCAAGTTAAGAAAAGGAATGCCAATTGGCTTGAAAGTTACATTACGCGGGAACAGGATGTATGAGTTTTTTGACCGGCTGGTGAATATAGCGATACCTAAAATCAGGGACTTCAGAGGGCTTGAAGTTTCAAAATTTGATGGACGGGGAAATTACAATCTTGGTTTGACCGAGCAGTATATTTTTCCAGAAGTTGTGTTAGATAAATCCGATAAAGTGCGTGGGATGAATATCACGATAGTGACAACTGCAAAAAAAAACGAAGTAGCCAAAGAACTATTATCAGCACTGGGAATGCCTTTTAGAAAGACAGATGGAAAGATGGAGAGATAGAGTGTAGTTATTATGGCAAAGAAATGTTTGATTATTAAGCAACGAGAAGTACCTAAGTATTCTACAAGAAGATATAATAGATGTCGTATATGTGGTCGGCCGCGTGGATATTTACGTGATTTCGGTTTATGTAGAATCTGTTTCAGGAATTTTGCACATAAAGGTGTAATACCCGGCGTCAAAAAATCAAGTTGGTAAGAAAGAGGCAGGTTAAAGGCAGGTTAAAGGTTAAAGGTTAAAATAAAATTTGCTTGACTTTCCATTTAATTTTAACCTTTGATTTATACCTTTAACTTGGTGTTAAGGTGTTAATATGGTTCACGATCCGATTTCAGATTTCATAGTTCAGATAAAAAATGCGAGTTCTAAATTCAAAGAAAAAGTTGATATTCCATCGTCAAATATGAAGGAAGAAATTGCAAAAATCTTGAAAGAAGAAGGATATATCTCAAATTACAAACGGCTTGATGATAAGAAGCAGGGTATTTTGAGAATCTTCTTAAAATATACACCAGCCAAACAACCGATAATAAAAGATATAAAACGAATATCAAAACCATCTAAACGGGTTTATAAAAAAGCCGACAAACTGCCAAAAGTGTTAAAAGGAATAGGGACAGCAATCATCTCTACATCACGAGGGCTGATGACAGATTCTAAAGCACGTGAAGAACACTTAGGTGGCGAAGTTGTCTGCTATGTATGGTAAAAGAGGCAGTGAGAAAACAAGTGGTTATGTGGTTAGTGGTTAAGTGGTCGGCATTTAATCACTTAATCACTTAATCACTTAATCACTGGTTTTAAATGAGCAGAATAGGTAATAAACCGATACCAATACCTGATAATGTGAAGGTGAATATAACGGGCAGTGAAGTTTCGGTAACCGGTCCGGCAGGAACACTCAGAAAAATTTTTCAGCCTGAGATTTCAGTATCCATAGAAAACAATACTATAGTTGTGAAACGGGAATCCGATGATTTCACCGCACTGCACGGAACAACCCGCGCTATCATAAATAATATGGTAAAAGGAGTTGTTACACCGTTTGAAAAAAAACTTGAAATTCAAGGTATTGGATATAAAGCACAATTAACCGGTAAAAAACTTACACTGTTTGTTGGCTACTCTCATCCAGTAGAGTTCAATATTCCTGATAATACAGATGTTGCAGTTGACCCTAAAGGGCTTGTAATTACATTAAAATCTGCGGATAAAGAAAAACTCGGACTGATTGCTTCACAAATCAGGCAGACAAAAGAGCCTGATTCTTACAAAGGTAAAGGGATAAGATATTTAGGTGAGTATATCAAGAAAAAGCCAGGCAAAGCCGCAATTGGAATAGGTGCAACAGGAGCAGTTGGCGGTTCTGCTAAAAAATAGTATGTTATCCGAAAAAGAACAAGCACTAATAAGACGGAAATTAAGAATTCGCAAGAAAATTGCAGGCACTGCGCAACGGCCCAGAATGGTGCTTCATAAATCCAACAAAAACATCTATATTCAGTTTATAGACGATATAAGAGGGCATACACTTTTATCTGTTTCAACAAGAACACTCAAATTAAAAAATACAGCAAATATAAAATCGGCAACACTGCTTGGCGAAGAAACAGCAAAAAAAGCTCTCTCAGCAGGGCTTAAAAATGTTGTGTTTGACAGATGCGGGTATATTTATCACGGAAAAGTAAAAGCATTCGCAGATGCTGCCCGCTCTGCGGGATTAAAATTCTGAAGAAGGGAACGCGGAACAGACGCGGAACAAAACGCGGAACAAACGCGAAATTCATCGTGGCAGATGTTAGTTTGGCGTCAGTTTCGCGGGTTTTTCAAAGTTCTGCGTCGGTTTAGCGTATTCGCGAAGCGAATATTATGAAAGAAATTGTTGTATCAATTGGTCGGGTTACAAAAGTGGTGAAAGGCGGGAAACGGTTTTCGTTTAACTCGCTTGTTGTAGTTGGTGATGGTGCTGGTAATGTTGGTATCGGGCTTGGTAAGGCAAATGAAGTCCAGGAAGCAATCAAAAAAGGTTCTGCAATCGCTCAAAAAAATATGTTCACAGTCCCGCTCAAGAATACAACTATTCCACACGAAGTTACTGGCACATTTGGTGCTGGAAAAGTGCTTTTAAAACCTGCATCAGCTGGCACAGGACTTATTGCAGGTGGTGGTGTCAGAGCAGTATTAGATGCTGCCGGTGTAAAGGATATACTTACAAAATCATTACGCTCGTCAAACCCGTTTAATGTTGTATATGCTACTATAAATGCATTAAAACAATTAAGAAACCGAGAAGATGTAGAAAAACTACGAAGCAAAAAGTGAAGTGATGTAAGATATAAAGTGTAAGGAATAGAATATCTAAGTAGTTTCACAAAAGTGAAACTTGATTCCAGTGATTACTAATGGTGTATCTGAACTTATGTGAAGATACATAGTTTTTCTGCATCCAGTATTGCGTTAACATTTTTATACAGTAATTAATTAATTAACAAATTAATGAATTAATTAATAAGTTAACGGTGTCCGTCGGTGAAAATCTTAAAATTGTGCAACATTTGGATTTGGTATAAGACAAAAAAATCTTTGATAACAAAATAATGCACATAGAATTTCATTCAGTATAAGGTAGTAAAAAAATGCGAATTTGTGATTTGAAACCTGCAAAAGGTGCCAAACATAGACGAAAAATAGTAGGCAGAGGCCGCGGCTCCGGGCATGGCGGGTCTTCAACCAGAGGAACAAAAGGGCAGAATGCCCGCGCAGGTAGAGGAACCAGACCGGGTTTTGAAGGTGGCCAAATGCCACTTATCCGCCGTATTCCTAAACGTGGTTTTACAAATATTTTTAAGAAAGAATATGAGATAATTAATTTGAAAACACTTGAAAAAATGTTTGAACCAAACTCTGAAATAACAAAACAGGTTTTGATACAGAAAAATTTGATAAAAGACAGTTTACCACTAAAAATTTTGGGTGATGGCATTCTAACAAAACCGCTTAAAATAACAGCGGATAAGTTCTCTAAAAGCGCTATTGAAAAAATCAAGCAAGCAGGTGGTGAAGTGGCAGTGAGTAGGGAATAGCCAGATTTTACAATGATTGAATCATTTGCAGATATATTCAAGGTACCTGAACTAAAAAAACGGGTTCTGTTTACCGCAGTTGTAATTATTGCATACAGGATTGGTGTTGCAATACCGATTCCGGGAATTGATGTTACCGCGTTCAAGGCACTTTTTGCCCAGCAGGCACATACGCTGTTTGGGTTTATGGATATGTTTTCAGGTGGTGCGCTTTCGCAATTATCAATTTTTACTTTAGGGATTATGCCTTATATCAATGCATCAATTATATTTTCGCTTTTACAGGCGACAATCCCGTATTTAGAAAAACTTGCAAAAGAAGGTGAAACCGGTAGAAAAAAAATTACACAATGGACAAGATACGCTACAATACTGTTAGCAATTGTTCAATCACTGGGATTAACACTTTTTATGATAATGCCGATGAAAGCGCCTGATGGCTCGTCAGTTGTTTCAGACCCGGGTGTCCTTTTTGTTTTTATCACTGTTTTAACGATGACGACTGGAACGGTTTTCATAATGTGGCTTGGCGAGCAGATAACAGAAAGCGGTATCGGGAATGGGATATCGTTAATCATTTTTGCCGGGATTGTTGACCGTCTACCGTCTGCTACAAAGAATCTTTTTATAATGATAAAAACACATGAAATGTCACTTTTTACCGGAATATTGATTTTAGGAATAGTTTTTGTGATAATAGCGCTTGTTGTCTGGGTTGAGACAGGACAGCGAAAAATTCCTGTTCAGTATGCAAAGAGAATTATCGGCCGAAAAATGTATGGCGGGCAGTCAACATTTCTACCAATAAAAGTTGACCAGTCAGGTGTGATTGCGGTAATTTTTGCGGTTTCGTTAATGTCGGTTCCGATGACACTCGCACAATTTACTGGTGAATCGGGCTTTATGAAAAAATTTGTTGACTGGTGGATGCGGGGCAGCGTTTTGTACGAAATTTTGTATGCCACACTGATTATATTTTTCTGTTATTTTTATAATTCAATCACACTGAATCCTAAAGATATTGCGGAGAATATGAAAAAATGGGGTGGGTTTGTGCCGGGTATCAGACCTGGTGAGCCGACTGCAAACTATATTCAATGGATATTAGCGAGGATTACTTTAGGTGGTGCGATTTTTGTTGCATTCGTTGCGATTCTGCCGGATTATTTAAGAAAATTTGTCAATGTGCCGTTTTTCTTTGGTGGAACCGCGCTGCTAATTGTCGTCGGTGTCGCACTGGATACTATCAGCCAGTTAGAATCACATCTGATAATGCGGCATTACGATGGTTTCTTAAAAAAAGGTCGGATTAAAGGCAGATGGTTTAATGTGAAGTAGATGTAAGGAGTAGACACAGAGGGACACAGTAGCGGTGGGATTGCTATCTGACTTGTAGCGTTGGGTTTTAACCCAACGGCATTTGTTCGTCCAGTTTCATGCAATAGGCAGATCCGCCAAAGTCGTAGTGGCGGAAAAATTGGACGCTACAATGCTTAGAGCAGTGGTTGGATTGTCCGCCAGATGCGGATCTGTCTCAGGCACGACTATCCCACGAATTGGTCGCATCGCAATGCGACATTAGGTTGCCAGGAGGTGATTACTAATGGCAAGGGTAAAAAGGTTTTCGGAGTTGATTGGTTTTTTCAAACTGCTTATTGCAGGGTTTAAGGCAAATGCTTCTGATTTCTCATCTTTTCAACAGGATGTGAAAACGCTTGATTCACTGATTTCACAGGCAGAGATGCAAAATCAAAAGCAGGAAGATGCTGAAGCGAAATATCATCAACTGACAGAGGAATTAAACAGGATTATGAAGGATGCCAAAGGGCTTTCTGCACGGCTTACAAGTGCTGTTTATGCCAGATACGGTAAAAAAAGTGACAGATTGGAAGAATTCGGGCTGAAAGCATGGAAATCCGGCGGCAAAAAAGGGAAGCGAAAGGCATAATTACAGTATCTTCTATCTATTTCAATTAGTATATTGGTATTTTTAACTATATTTTTTGCTTTTTCAATGTTGTTTTTTGTAATTTTGAAGTTGAAAATCCTTAAATGCACTATAAAAAAGCAAAAATACACTTTGAAAATGCTTAAATACACTTCTAAAAAGTAAAAATACACTATAAAAATTCAATTTTCATCATTAAAATTGACAAAATCACAGTTAAATTACCTAAAAAACACTGTTTTTTAACAAAAAATAATGAAAAAACT
>JBFLWK010000065.1 GCA_040757695.1 Elusimicrobiota bacterium | reverse complement strand
TCAAAATTCAAAGAGCGATTTTAAAGGTCAAACCTTTAATTTGAGTGAATTTGCAAATATATTTTATAGTGGCTCCGACGAGCTATCTCAAAAAAATAGTGTTTATAGCCGTTTTTCAGGTCGATACAAAAAAGATGAAAAAAATACCGAGGAAATAGGAAGAATTATAAAATCAGTTATCTTCGGCTTAAAAAATGAAAATTAAAATTGTTTATGATAATAGATCGCAAGAAGGATTCAAATCAAGCTGGGGATTTTCTTGTTTAGTTGAAACCAAAAATAAAGTTTTGTTTGATACAGGTGCAAATTCTGAAACATTACTTTATAATATGAACCAGTTAAAAATAAATCCTGAAGAAATAGAGATTGTTGTTCTGTCACATTCACACTGGGATCATACTGGTGGATTAGAAGGATTTCTAAAATCAAATAGGAATAAAGCAATAGTGTATCAACCAAAAGCTTTCTCGGAAACAACTGAAATTTGTGAAGATATTTATTCAACAGGAGCTTTAGGCGGTTTTTTTAGTATAGCAGAACAATCCTTGGTAGTAAAAACAGAAAAAGAAAATATTGTTGTAACCGGATGTGCTCATCCTGGTTTAGAGAATATAATTGATAGAGCAAGCAAGTTAGGAAAAATCTATGGTGTATTGGGCGGATTCCATGGATTTTCAAAATTAGATAAACTTGAAGTGATTAAATTTATTGCTCCATGCCATTGTACTCAACGAATAGAAGAAATAAAGATCAGGTATCCTGAAAACTTTAGAGAAGTGAAAGCAGGTACTGTAATTGAAATTTGAGGGAGAGATAATGCGGGTAATAGGTATTGTTGGTTTTCAAGGAAGTGGGAAAACATATCTGGGGGTAGAAATAGCAAAAGAGCTAACTTCCAGAGGCTACAAGGTGTCAGCGGTAAAGCACACTCGCGGAGTATTAGATTTCCCAAAAAAGGATACCACGCAGTACAAGAAATACTGTGAACAAGTAATTGCTGTTTCCAGGACCGAAACAGTAAAATTTTTCAAGAATGGGCAAAATTTGGAAGCTATAGTTCAATTACTTAAATCTGATTTCGTTATTATTGAGGGTTTTAAAGAAAATAAAACGTTCCCTAGAATTATTTGTCTGAGAGAAAGTAGAGAAGAATATTCTGATGATTTACAAATTGCAACTATCATAAAGGACAAATTAACACAAAAGAAAATAAAAGAACTTTGT
This sequence comes from Elusimicrobiota bacterium, assembly GCA_040757695.1. NCBI lineage: Bacteria > Pseudomonadati > Elusimicrobiota > Elusimicrobiota bacterium. Next base: position 11,906 of record JBFLWK010000065.1, on the reverse strand, counting down.
AATTTAATAGAGAAAAAAGCATTTAAATTGCCGGGATTGAATTGCAGAAAATGTGGTTTTAGTTCGTGCTATGGCCTTGCTAAAGAGATTGTTAAAGGTAAAAAGACAGTTGAAGATTGCCAGTCGATGAAAGAAGAAATCTCAGTTCTTATAAATGGTCAAAGAATTTTTCTAAACCCATTCGTAGGTAAAATCTTCAAAGGAACCATTCAATGCTTTCTGAATAATTTACGAGGATTTAAAAGTGGTGAAGTTGAAATAAAAATAAAATAAGAGGAGTTTATATTCTTATTGTTTGCCTAGATAGGAAAAAGAGAATCTCTATTGGTCAATTAGGATTAATAAATTTCCCGAGAGGAGTATATTTTTAAGTAGGTTCAGCTCAAAATAGTTTGGAGTCAAGAATAAATAGACATTTAAGGAAGAAGAAAAGATTTTTTTGGCATATTGATTATTTTCTTAAATTTGCTAAAATTCTAGATGTGATAATCGCAGAAACTTCTAAAAGAACTACAGAATGCAAAATTGCTAAAGCTTTAGCTAATAGATTTAATTCTGTTAACAAATTTGGTTCAAGTGATTGTCAATGTAATAGCCATCTATTTTTTAAGGAAATAGAATAATGAGCATTAAAAAGGTAGTAATAATTGGTGGGGGGATAGCAGGGAGAAATGTTGTAAGGGAGCTTTTAAGAAAAAACTATCCCGGGGAGATTTATCTTATAAGAAAAGAAACCCATCCCAGTTATTCTCCTTGCGGTATTCCTTTTGTTATCTCTGGAGAGATTCCAAGTATGGAGGATATACTTTTCCCCAATCTGGATAATAGATTTAAAAATAAAGGTGTTAATATTTTATCTGGTGCTGTTGTAGAGAAGATAGATTTAGAAGGTAAGAATATAAGGACTGAAAAAGACCGACTCCATTATGATATCTTAGTTATTGCCACTGGAAGAAAGCCTAACATCCCTCCCATACCGGGAAGAGATTTAAAAGAAGTATATACATTGATTAACTACGAAGATGGTTTGAAGTTGTATGAAAAATTGGAAGGTGTAAAAAAGGCAACTATTATTGGTGGTGGATTTATTGGCATGGAAGTCGCGGCTGCTTTTATAAAAAGAGGTATTTTGACAACAGTAGTTGAAATTAAGGAAAACATACTCCCTGATTTAGTGGATTCGGATGTGGCAGATATTGTAAAGAAAAATCTCACTGAAAAAGGAGCAAAAATTATTACTGGATGTGGAGTCTCCAGGATAAACGGAACAAACAAAGTGGAATCTGTTAGTGTAAATGGAAATTCGCTGGAGATTGATACTGACCTGGTTCTGATTTCAACAGGAGTTAAACCTGAGGTGGAGATTGCCAGAAAAGCAGGTATTGAAATAGGAAAATTTGGAGGGATAGTTACAGATACTAAACAACATGTTAAAACAGGGAATAAATTTTTGAGTAATGTATATGCCCTTGGTGATTGTGTTCAGATAAAGAATAAAATAACTGGAATGCATGGCTTGAGCCCATTAGTAGAAGCCGCCATTATTCAGGCAAAAGTAATTGCGGATGATATAAGTAGTACTAAAGTGAACCTTGATGGTTTCCTATCTTCAGGTATTACAATTATCGGGGATTTGCAGGTTGGCTCTGTAGGTTTGACTTCCAAGGTAGCAAAAGAAGCCGGAATTTCACCCAAAATAATTAAGGCTAGCGGGTATTCAAAAGAAGCATATTTCCCATCTAATGAGATAGTAGATTTAAAATTGCTGATATATGAAGATTGTTTAATAGGTGCCCAGGTAGTATCTAAAAACGACATAAAAGGAATTTTAGACTACATAACCGTTCTAATTGCTCAAAAAATAGAACTTAAAACTATTTACTATCATGCCAGAAGCTATACTCCAGGGCTCTCTTCTTCTCCGGATGTTTTCAGAAGAGCGCTTGAAGAATTATTTTGACCCTGAAAATTTTAAATATCCCGGAGGTTGAAAATGTCGCAAGAAATATCCGTTTTGATTGCTTTTTTAGGCGGAATAGCATCTTTTTTTTCGCCTTGCATTTTGCCATTGGTGCCGGTTTATCTTACTTTTATTACCGGTTTGTCAATAAATAATTTGAAAGATGCAAAAGACCCAAAAAAAATTTCTGGAGAAATTGCATTTTTTATTTTAGGGTTTTCATTCGTTTTTGTTGCGCTGGGCGCTTCAGCCGGCACAATAGGCAGTATCATTTTCAGAAACCAAAAATTATTGAAACTACTGGGCGGTATAGTGATTATTTTGTTTGCGTTTCATATCATCGGGCTTATAAAAATAAAACAACTGGAATACGAAAAAAAACTGCACCTGAAAAATAAGCCGATGAATATTTTCGGCTCTTTCATAGTAGGTGTGGTATTCGCTATCGGCTGGACACCTTGCATAGGTCCGATACTGGCTTCCATATTGATGGTCGCAGCAACTCGCGAAACAATGCTTGGTGGTGTGGTATTATTGTGCTGCTATTCGCTGGGATTATCCCTGCCGTTTATCGCAATCGCCTTGGCGATAAATAAGGTTTTGGGTTTGTTTGATAAGATAAAAAAATATTTCGGGGTTATATCCGTCTGTAGTGCAATAGTGCTGATTGCTGCGGGCGTGTTGCTTATAGTTGAAAGTTTTCAGAATGGAAGAAAAAAAACGGAATACTCGGAAGAAAAATACACATCTCATTTTGAAATAGAAAGCAAATGTAAACCCTTAAAGGAACCATCTGATGTTCAAAACAAACCGTCTCATCCAATACTAAAAAAATGGGGGAATGCGCCTGATTTTACTTTGCCAATGCTGAATGGTAAAAATTTAACGCTTTCTGATTTTGCTGGAAAAATAATAATACTGGATTTCTGGGCGACTTGGTGCCCGCCCTGCAAAGCAGAAATTCCGTTTTTTGTAGAATTACAGAATGAATACAAAGAAAAATTGGTTATCGTGGGCGTTTGCTTGGATAGAGGCGACATGGATGATGTCAAAAAATTTATACAAAAAATGCAGGTGAATTATCCAATAGTTGTAGGTGACAGAAAAATAGTTGAAGATTACGGCGGGATATCCGGTATCCCGACCACTTTTATTATTGACACAAATGGCGATATAAAAGAAACCATCGTCGGTTATCGTCCTAAAGAGATATTTGAGAACAAAATCAAAACCTTGTTAAAATTATGAATAGTATTTTTGATATTCACTTCAAGGAGTATGACGGCTGGTATGAAAGGCACAGGTTCGCTTATTTGTCCGAATTAAAAGCGCTGAAAAAAGTAACTCCACATAAAGGAAAAGGACTTGAAATTGGCGTCGGAACGGCCAGGTTCGCAGTGCCGCTTAAAATAAAATACGGCATAGACCCATCAAAAAATATGCTTAAAATAGCGAAAAAACGCGGGATAAAAACATTTCTCGGGAAAGGCGAAAAATTGCCGTTCGCTGATAAAAGTTTTGATTTCGTTTTGATAGCGATTACTATATGTTTTGTGGATAATCCGGAAAAAGTGATAGCAGAATCATATAGAGTGCTGAAATCTCACGGAAAAATAATCGTCGGTATCGTTGACAGAAACAGTTTTTTGGGCAGATTTTATCTGAAAGAAAAAAAGCAGGGACACAGATTTTATAAGTATGCGAATTTTTTTTCTACCGAAGAAATCAAAAAAATGTTAAAAAAGTATAACTTTATGGAAATTGCTGTTTTCCAGACGGTTTTTCAACTGCCTGAAAATATGAAAAGAATAGAAAAACCAAAAACCGGTTTCGGGCGAGGCGGTTTTACCGTGATAACCGGAAAAAAGAAAAACTGATTATGTTCAGACAAATCGTTAAAGAATTGAAGAATCATGCGCCTTTTACATTTTTTGGCACGCTCACCGGGATAATTATTATGCTGTTTTCCTTAAAATTGCACTATCAGGTTTCGTATAATATCTTTTATATACTTCATCCCTTGCATGTATTTTTAAGCGCGTTGGTTACCGCCGCTATGTATGAACTTCATAAATGCGACCGTATCAGTGCCAAATGCATAAAAGGTCAGTGTAACCTTTGGATATTACTTATAATTGGTTATGTGGGTTCTGTAGGCATTGCTACAATCAGCGATTCAATTATTCCTTACATAGGAGAAATTTTGCTTAAAATGCCAAGAAGAGAAATACATTTAGGATTCGTTGAGAAATGGTGGCTGGTAAACCCGATGGCTTTAGCAGGGATAATTGTCGCTATTTTTTTGCCGAAGACAAAATTCCCACACGCAGGACATGTATTATTAAGCACATGGGCTTCTTTGTTTCATATCATAATGGCAGTGGGCGTAACTCTAAGTTTATTTTCATATTTTATAATTCCGGTGTTTCTGTTTCTTGCGGTTTGGATACCTTGTTGCGTAAGTGATATTGTCTTTCCTTTGCTTTTCGTTAAAGATGATAAATAATTGATGATGTGAAACCGTAAATACACGCGGAGACACGGAGTGTCATTCCTAAATGGTTCTATTGGGAATCCATTAAAGACATAGATTCCCCCGATGGACATCGGGGGAATGACATTTCTGTGTTTATCTGTAGTTATTACAAAATGGTTTTATGAAAAATTCAAACCGAATATTGAGGTCAATCATATCCACGCTGGACGGTAATTATCCAGTAAAAGAGGTGAGATGCGGTATCCACTGGACGGCGGTCAACAGCAAAAATTGCGGGCTCGCTTCTTCTATGTCGTGGGAAACTTGCCGTCGTGAACAGTCGGTCAAGGATATAGGTTCGCTGACGAAAAAAAACGCCGATGCCATGGCGGAGTATTCATTTCCGGGAAATCCGACAGAAGCGTCAATCGGTGTGGCTGCGATAAATTCTTTGATTGAGGTTGATGTTTCGCGATGCGTTGAACTTAATGCAAGTCAGTATCTGCTTGAAAAAGGCAAAGGCGAAAATATAAGCATCGTCGGTTATTTCCCTTTTGTTGATGAGTTGAAATCGGCAACTGCAAATTTGTGGATTATTGAAAAAAGAAAAGAATTCGGTGCGGAGCCGGAGGAATCGGCGGAAAAATTTCTTCCGATGTCGGATATTGTAGCGATATCGGGTACAACGCTTATAAATCATACTCTGGAAAGGTTGCTTTCTTTGTGTCGGAAAAAAAGCATCAAAATACTCCTCGGCGGCAGCACCCCCCTTTCTCCGGTTTTTTTTGATTACGGAGTTGATATAATAGCCGGTTGTAAAATTATAGGAGGTGAACATGCCTATTTATACCTATATTTGTAAGGATTGCGGGCAGAATTTTGAGTTGCTTGTAGGAATGAATGACAGCGACAAAGGATTAAAATGCGAAAAATGTGGTAGCAGGAATATCCAGCGGACAATCGCTTCTTTCAATACAGGTGTTGCTAGCAGTTCTTCATCTGCACCATCCTGTCCTACCTGCTCGTCAGGGACTTGCAACTTATAACCATGGTTATTATGATACCGTTGAAAAAGTCATCAACGGTATTGATTACAACGATTATGAACAACGATGTTCAGCGATTTACCGATGAGAATTTATCGCTGTAATCGGTGTTTTCATCTCCGTAATCAGAGTCAGAAGATTATATGTATCCGAAAAAAATAAAGCATATTTATGGTCCAGTCCCATCAAGACGGTTGGGTTTTTCGCTGGGGCTTGACCTCGTCCCATATAAAGTATGCAGTTTTGATTGCGTCTATTGTCAACTCGGAAAAACGACATTGCATACGATTAAAAGAAAAGCGTATATTGATTACAGGGAAATCGTCCAAGAGTTGAAAGATGTATTGAAACAGGGAAAAAAGATTGACTACATAACTATTTCCGGCTCGGGTGAGCCTACTCTGAATATTGAAATCGGGGAACTGATTCGCTCAATAAAAAAAATAACTTCCATTCCGGTAGCGGTTTTGACAAATTCAAGTTTGTTCCCTGACCCGGTTTTAAGAAATCAACTTTTGCCGAGCAATTTGGTAGTTCCATCTTTGGATGCGGTCAGTCCGCATATTTTTAGAAAAATAAACCGTCCGCATAGTTCGGTAAGAATCAATGAAATCATAGACGGTCTCATAAAATTCAGAAAAATATACAAAGGAAAAATATGGCTTGAAGTAATGCTTGTCAAGGGGATAAACGACGGACTGAAAGAGATAAAAAAAATAAAAGAAGCAGTATTAAGAATCAAGCCAGATAAAATCCATCTTAATCTACCGGTCCGCCCACCTCAGGAAAAAAACATATTTCCTCCATCGGAGAAAAAACTTGCACAAATAAAAAAGATATTCGGCAAAAAAGCAGAAATCATTTATTTGAAAAAAACGGGTAAAAAACAAAAACATATAACAATTACCGAAAAAGAAATTTACGAACTTATAAAAAGAAGACCCATAACTTTAACGGATATCTGTAATTCGCTTGGCTTAAAGAAAAACGAAGCAATAAAATATACCCAGATGCTTATAAGTGATGAATCGGTTGGTATGAAATTTTACCGCGGTCAAAGGTATTTTATCCCGAAATGAAAATAAAAATTGTTGCCGAGGCGTCTACAACTATGCAGAGGCTTTTTGTCGGCTGGGGTGTCTCGTTTTTGGTCGGCGACGATTTGCTTTTTGATACTTTTTCAAGCGAGAAAATTTTAGCAAGCAATTTTAAAAAATTAACTGAGGATGTAAAAAAGTTAAAATATGTGGTTCTCTCCCACGAACACTGGGACCACATCGGCGGATTACGGTATGTTTTAAAGAACAATCCCGATGTAAAAGTTTTTATCTGCCCCAATTTCAGTCAAAACTTAAAAGAAAAAATAAAAAAATATGATGTAGAAGTCATTGAAATGAAGAATTTTGCAGAAATCAAGCGTGGTATTTTTACAACAGGCGAAATCATGGGTGAATACAATGCTAAACCAATGCCCGAGCAATCTTTAATTATTAGAAATAATAAAATTTCAATAATTACCGGCTGTTCGCATCCGGGAATAATCGCTATTATTAAGAAAGTTAAACAAGTTTTCTCCGAACCGGTTGGTCTGGTTTTAGGCGGGTTTCACCTTCACGATAAACTAGAGTTTGAAGTGCAACAAATTGCAAGGGAATTCAGGGATTTGGGTGTGGAAAAAATAGCGCCGTGCCATTGCACCGGTGCGTTGGCAAAAGAAGTTTTCAGAAAAGAATACGGGGGAAACTTCGTGGAAATAAAAACAGGGGTAATTTTATGACGGCTCTTTCCGTAGAAAGGTTATTTAAGGAACAGGTCAAACCGGTTTTAGGCTGCACCGAGCCGTCGTCAGTTGCTCTCGCGGTAAGCGCTGCGTTTAATATATTAAAGGAAAAATCCGGTGCCGCACCGCGGGATATAGAAAAGATAGTTCTTACATTGGATAAATATGTTTTCAGAAATGCTTTAGCAGTTGGTATCCCGAGGACAAATGGCTCTTACGGTATTGAAACCGCCGCCTCCGTCGGGGTCTTCTGCAAACCGGGTTTACAGTTAAAACTTTTTTCCTCGTTTGATAGAAAAAATATTCCTGCTGCCCGTCAACTTACTAAAAAAATAAAAATTAAAGTTTTGCCGTTGGAGGAAATTTACATAAAATCCGAAATAACTGCCGGAAATAATACCGCCTCCGCTGTCGTTGAAAAAACGCATATCGGAATTTCCTCAATTAAGTTTAACAAGCAAACGGTTTTTAAGAATACGGTTCTAAAGAAAAATACTTTCAGCGAAGAAATGAAAAAAATTGCTTTTGCAAGTTTGAGTGAAATCATTGAAACTGCAAAAAAAATTAAACCACAAGAAAAAAACATAATAAAAAATTTAATCGCTACAAATTGGCATGCCGCAGAATACGGAATTAGCAAAAAATGCGGTCTGTCGGTCGGGCAAGTGTTAAAAACGATTACGGGACAAAAAACGGTTATTGATTATACACAGGTGATGACTGCTGCTGCCTGTGATGTTCGGATGATCGGCGAGAATGTGGAAATAATGTCCGTTTGCGGCTCCGGGAACCAGGGGATAATGTGTTCCGTGCCGCTCGTTGCCGTTGCGAAAAAACTTAATATCCCGCAGAAAAAAGTTATTGAAGCGGTAACCGTTTCCATTCTGGTAGAGTGTAAACTTACATATTTACAAGGGTATCTTACTTCTCTGTGCGGTGCGGTTACGAAAGCCGGTTTTGCCGCCGTTGCCGGATTATCTTACCTGCTCGGTGCATCCGTTGAGAAAATAGAAAATGCTATGAAAATTTTCGCTGCTGATATAACGGGTATTGTTTGTGACGGCGCCAAGCCATCCTGTGCCTTGAAACTTGCTTCTTCTTCAGCATCTGCCGTTAAAAGTGCTTTGTTTTCCGTAAATGGTGTCTCAATCCACGGCAACCAGGGTATAATAATAAAAAGCGACTTCAACTCTACATTAAAAAATGTTGCAGGATTGAAAATGCAATTAAACTGAACAGTAGCAGGCGACTTTTAGTCGCCGTAAATCGTGCTCTGATTTATTGGAACACAGCTACCGAAGTCTACCGGGAGTTTTAACTCAGCAACGCTTCAGAGACTGCCCGACAATTGTAGTTGCTCCGAGTAAAATCGGAGTTTAGCACCCAAGGCGAACCAAAGGCTCGCAACTCAAATGCCTACCTCGTTTTAGAAAAATATAAAAAATAAAAAAAACTATTGACAAATTTTTAACTATTTGTTATAATTGTAATTGAGACGCAATCTCAAATAGAAATGGGGCGGATATGGTAAACGATTACCTCGTTGTTTTCCGAGAATATCTAAGAAAAAACGGGTTGAGGTTCACCCCTGAAAGAAAAGCGATATTAGAAGGTGTATTTGCCCTGCATAAGCATTTTGATGTGGATGAACTTTACGAAAAATTGCATTATCGGCATAGACACATTTCCCGTGCTTCCATCTATAGAACACTGCCGTTTTTAGTAAAAAGCGGTTTAATCAAGGAAACACTTCGCTGTCAGGGAAGAAGCAATTATGAGCATATTTTTGGTCATAAGCACCATGACCATTTAGTATGTCTGAAATGCGGAAAGGTAGTTGAATTTGTAAATGACGAGATTGAAAAATTGCAGAATGATGTTTGTAAAGAATATAACTTTCAGCCGGTTGAGCATCGTTTAGGAATCAGAGGTTATTGCAAAGAATGTCGCAGTAGTAAAGACCGAAGAAAAATAAAATAATTTTTTTTTCATATTTAATTGAGATTGCGTCTCAATTACAATTGAATATGGAAAAATAAGCGACTGCGCGAGCGGAGCTTCTAAATCAATGTAAAAATAAAAATATAAAATATAAATACTTAACCGGACAACCAGAGGTATTAAAAGGAGACGAATATGATGTTATGTGGAAAAAAATTGGTAGTTATGTTAGTCGGAATTATGGTTTCGGGATTGATTCAAATGTCAATGGCTCAGCAAGAAGAAAAATCTTTAGAACTTGAATCGGATGAAATTAAAGATAAAGGTGCACGCTCTCTTTTTGATGCGTTGGAAGGCATTCCCGGAGTGAGAGTAGAGCAGCAGTGTTCTTACTGTAATTTTTCGGTTCTGAGAATATAGGGATTGTCCGCAGGCCATGTCCAGGTGCTTATTGACGGTCAGCCCGTTTATTCAGGTCTTGCCGGGGTTTATGGATTAGACCAAGTGCCTGCCGGTAACATAGAGAGAATAGAAATTGTCAAAGGTGCGGGTTCTGCCCTCTATGGTTCATCCGCAATTGCCGGGGTTATCAATATAATTACCAAAAAACCCGGCAAAAAACCGGAGATAACTCTCACTACCGAATTCGGAGCGCATAACAGGAACCGTTATAGTATGGAAGCATCGTTCAAATCAGGCAATAGAGATGTTATACTGACAGCCCAGAAAAATACAAGCGATGCAATAAATGAGGAAGATAAAAACGATGCGGAGGATTTGCCGGCTGTTTATACGGATGCCGTTAAAGCCGACGATGTTGCAACCGGTGTAAGAATAAACTGGTACGATTTATCCGGCAACGACCAATTGAATTTTAACGGGCGGACTTTGAATGAACTCCGTGTCGGCGGCAATCTGACAGATGATAGTTATGAAAATCCGTTTTCTGCATCTGCTGAAAATATTGCAACCCAGCGGTATGAAGCGGGAATCGGATACAGCAAAACATTTGACAATGACAGTATGTTTTCCACCAATTTAAGTTTTGCTCAACATCATCGCAGTGCCACCAATGATTCTTTTCTCAGTGATTATGAAGGAATTCACGGAACAGTGCCGCCTGTGAATGAAATGAAACCCTATATTGCCGACGAGCAGTTGTATGTGAGCGATATAAATTATGCCTATCCGTTATTAAAATCGCATCGTTTTTTGACAGGTGTACAGTATTCTTATAATCGTTTGGAAGAATCCGGCAAGTATTGTATCGTAGACAATACCGACCCCGATTACGGAAAGACATATTTGTCCGAAAGCGAGAAACATGCCGATGAAATCGGTCTCTATTTGCAGGACGAGGTTTCATTAAGAGATAATTTGGAACTGGTTGTGGGCGGAAGATATGATATTCATAAATCAAAGGATAGTTTTGGCGGCAGCGGTGATATCAAGTTTGCCAAAGAAAAGATTGAACTTGAATATGATGAAAATGCATTTAATCCGAGGGCAGCATTGAAATATAAACCTTCTTCAAATGTAGTATTAAGAACCAGCGTGGGAACAGGTTTTCGGGTTCCGTACGGTTTCAGCGAGGATTTACATCTTTGCAGCGGTTCACCGAGGGTTTATAAAGGCGTTGATTTAAGGCCGGAAAAATCAATAAGTACGAATTTTGGTGTGGATTACAATGCCGAAAAATACGGTTTGAATATAAGTGTTTTTCGCACAACCCTTCGTGATAAAATTGATTTCGGTGACGCCGGTAATGCCGCAAAAGCACTTAATTACACATATCAATGGCAGAATGTCGGTGATGCATATACGCAAGGTATGGAATTCGGTTCAAGATTCACGCCCGTATCCGATATTGATTTGGATTTCAATTTATCTTATACGGATGCTCAATATGATGATGAACGGCAGGACTGGGTGGTTAATCATCCCGAATTTGCCGATGAGAGCAAATACATACCGCGAGTCCCAAGTATTACAGGCGGCATCAAGTTGGATTACAACCCGGGTGATTGGAAAATGATTCTGGACAATATTTAGACGGGTAGAATGTATATTGATTACTGTAAGGATGAAGATATAACGGCTGCGGAATCAAAAATTAAGTATACCGATGGCTTCTGGGTAGTTAATACAAAACTTTCAAGAAGTTTTCCGGCCGCAGGTCTTACTTTATTTGCCGGTGCAAAAAATTTGTTTGATTATATCCAGCCCGAAAAACATCATGATGATACTGCCTTTATGTGGGCTCCGTTTATCAGTCGGATTATCTATGGCGGTGCGGAGGTAAAGTTCTAAATTTTGGAAAAGGGTTCCTCAAATTTTAGAAATTCCGGTGCGAGTTGATAACAATGATTAAAAAAATTACTTATCTGCTGATTTTTTTATTTTCTTTTTCAGTTCTTATGGCTCATAATAAAAATGAGTTTGAAAAGTTGAACGAACTCAAAGAGAAATTGAGACAGGAAAAAATAGCACGAGTCAACGATAAAATAGCCAGTTACAACAGAGTAAAGGTTTTGGAAATGAAAGTGTATTCTCTGGAAGACCGGCTTGTAGAAATAAAAATGAGTGTGCCAAGAAAGTTCCTTAAATTCTTGTCGGTGGAAGTCCGAACTGGATAAAGGGTAGCGACCAGTCCAACACCAAATCCCACAGTTAATAAGGCAACGAACTAACTGATGCTGGGAT
>JBFLWK010000064.1 GCA_040757695.1 Elusimicrobiota bacterium | reverse complement strand
CAAAAAGGCGAGAACCCGCCGATTGGAATAATTCTCTGTGCGAATAAAAATGAGGCGGTAGTGCGGTATACTTTACCCGCCGGCGAGAACAGAATTTTTACTTCCAAATATAAACTTTATTTACCTACGAAAGATGAACTTATAGCAGAATTGAAGAAAGGAAAATTTCTACTTGAGGAGAAAAAATGAAATACTTAAAAAAATCCATTCGGGCTGGTTTAACGGTAAAAATCAGAGAGGTAATTGATAAAGTTAATGAAATAGTTGAGTGGATAAATAATTATGAAGAACGAACGAGGCGTCTTGGAGAAAGATTGGATAGATTTAAAAAAGAACATAACATTCCAGATTAAAGTTTTGTAGCCGTAATAACTTTTTAAGCGACATAATTTACCGTGTCGCTTTTTTTATTGTCAAAACCTTGTATCAGTATGAAAAGTGAAATGCTAAAAATCGGCTATGATGGTGCGAACTCAACGCTGATGGAACTCTTAAAAGACGGCTCAACGCTGATTTATGCTCGGCTCATCGGCTATAAATCAACCAATAAGGCGATATGGTCAGCGTTGCACAACCATTCGCTTTCAATTACCGACGGGAGCAGTGTCTATAAGGGCTATGAGACAAAATACTTTTCTTACTCAAAGATGTTGCCGAGCGGACTTTCCGAGACGGTCATAATTTCAGAATTAGCAATTCCGAAGTATATCTCGGAAACCGCAGATACTTTTTATGTCTTATCCCGAACAAAACAACCCGACTACAATTTATTTTTTGAATTGCTTAACAAGGTCTCAAAAGTCCCACTACAAAAAGAGTGGTCAGAGTATCTTTTCCATTCTATCCTGAAAGAAACGCAAAACGCCGACGGCTATGTTTATAGTGGCATATCTGAATTAAAAGACAGCACTGGTATTTTGGGCTGGGAAGTGGAATACAGCGAGGAGCAGTTGCTTAAACATATCTCTAATCTCTTAATTTCTCAATTTCTAATCTCTGACTTTCAGGAGGCAAAAGATGGCACGGCTTGAAAGTGTAGCAAAGCAGGGCTTTTATCCGACACCTGAAATTGTTGGCGATTTAATTACCCAATACATTCAACCGACTGATAAATTATTTTACGCACTTGACCCTTGCTGTGGCGAAGGAACGGCACTTAAGAATCTTATTAGTAGAATCGGTTCTAACAGAAAAAGTTACGGAATTGAAATCAATTCTAACAGAGCAAAGAAATCCGAGAAAGTCCTTGATAAAGTTCTCAATGTAAGCATTGATGACCTGAACTGCCAGAAAGGTGCTTTTTCTGTTATGCTCTTGAACCCACCATACGACTACGACGAAAACGGCAAACGGCTTGAATACACTTTTTTAAGAGCGACGACAAAGTATTTACGGACTTCCGGACTTTTGATTTACATAATCCCGCAAAACCAGATTAGTTGTGCATCCGAGTATCTATCGGCAAACTACAAAGATATAAAAGTTTTTCAATTCCCTGAAAAAGAATATGAAACATTTGGGCAGGTAGTAATTTTTGGAGTAAAAAAAGACAAAGTAAGTTTTGATAAAGAGACCGAGCGGGAACTAAATCATATTTGCTGGTATAATGACAAACTTTCTGAATTGACCGCACCCGAAAAACCGCTTTATGTAATACCACAGGCACTACTCAAAGATTTTAATTTTGGCTCTCTATCGGTGATAATTGAAACCGCTATCAAAGAAGCGGAAGCCGACGGGCTATGGAAAAGCGGAGCATTCTTACAGGATTTATACGGGAATACCGACGACAATTCTGTATTAAACCCCTTACTGCCTCTTAAAAAAGGACACTTAACGCTTTTAATTGCTTCGGGAATGTTTAATAATCAGGTGCTTGAAAAAAAAGACAAACGGGTCATTGTCAAAGGCAGGACTTACAAAATTACGGACACCACAACCGACCCAAGCGACGACACTTCAACCGAGACGGACAGATTTATTACAGAAATATCAGTCCTGAATTTGAGAACTGGCAAATTAGAACTTGTGAATAACACAGCACCGTAAAGACGGGTAGAAAGGTAGAGAGGTAGAAAGGTAGAAAGAAAAACCTGTCGCAAAATCTTTTTTTAAGTCCTTGTATAACTATGGAACTGAAAGAATTTGTATCCGACTGGAAAGATGTTTTGACTAAAAAAGTAGTTGAAAGTTTTACGCCGACATATCAGTTTGAGCAGAAAGCGGGGAGCAATTCTGTTTTATCAAGCCTCAAAAGAAAACTTTTACCTTCGCAAGAGCATATCGCACTTGCTATCAGGCGGTATCTTTCTAAAAACAAGACCGCCTTTATAGTCGGCGAAATGGGCGTAGGCAAAACGATTTTATCAGTCGGTATTGCCAGCCTCTTGAAATCCAGCGACCACCCCTCTACCCTTCTACCCTCTACCTCTCTACCTGCCGTTAAGGTTTTAATAATGTGTCCAAGCCATCTCTGTAAGAAGTGGGAGCGAGAAATAAAAAAGACGCTTGATAACTCTGCGGTATTTCAAATCACAAGCATAACCGAGTTAGAAAACGCCACTAATCACTTATCCACTAACCACTTAATCACTACCTTTTTCATTCTATCAAAAGAAACCGCAAAACTTTCTTACGAGTGGAAGCCATCAGCAATTTATGAACCAAACTGCCGAGATGGGAATTGTTTTTGTCCCGACTGCGGAACGCTCTTAATTGATACCGAGAATGAAATCCCTTTGCGTTTTACTGACCTTTACAATAAAAAAACAAAATGTCATAAATGCGGGGGCGCATTGTGGCAGTCAACACGGCTATTAAAAGGCAAAGGCAAAGCCAGATACTCACTGGCAAAATACATCCACGATAAATACAAAAGGTTTTTTGACTTGCTGGTAGTTGACGAGGCACATCAATATAAAGCAAGTGGCTCTGCACAAGGTCAATCAATGTCCCTGTTAGTGTCATCAGCAAAAAAAGTCCTTGCCTTAACAGGCACGATATTTGGGGGACGCTCAACTTCGCTTTTTTATATCCTCTATCGGCTCACTCATTCTGTCAAAGAAAAATTTGACTTCCGAGCAGAGAAAGAATGGGCGAAACGCTACGAAATAATTCAGAAAATCACGAAAGCAAAAGAGAATGAGTATTCCTCCGACGGGCACTCATCGTCATCAAGAGAATACAGGACGCTTGTCAGAGAACTGCCTGGCGCCAGTCCTGATATTATTAACTTCTTACTGGACAAGACCGCATTTTTCAAGTTGTCGGATTTAGGCGTATCACTGCCGAAATACACGGAAGCGGTAATTGAAAGCAAAATGGAAAAGGAACATCAGCAGGAATATAAAAAGTTAGAGGCGTTTTTGTTAGATGAAATCAGGACTGTTTTACATCAGCGAAAGCGAGATGAGAACGAGCCGAAAAACCCTGTCAATATCGGGCTTTATTTACAGATGCTTTTGACTTATCCAGACCAGCCATTCAGGAACTATAACATAGTCAATACTGACGGACTGGAACTTTACTCTGCGAAAAAGTTTAATGAGGAAGCGATTTATCCGAAAGAGCAAAAACTTATTGAATTAGTCAAAGCCGAACTTTCGCAAAAACGCAATGTCTGGATTTACTGCACACATACGCATAACCGAGACATCACGGAACGCTTGCAAAAAATACTTTTGAGCGAAGGCATAACATCTGCGATATTAAAACAATCGGTAAATGCACGGAAGCGTGAGGAGTGGATAAATAAGCAGGTATTCGCAGGTGTCAGGGTAGTTATCAGCAACCCCCGACTTGTAGAAACAGGGCTTGATTTAATTGACTTTCCGACGCTGATATTTTTTGAGACGGAATACAGCACCTATACATTAAGGCAGTCAAGCAGACGCTCCTGGCGAATTGGTCAAAAGCAACCCGTTAAGGTCTTTTATTTTTGTTATGCGGACACAATACAACAAAAAGCACTTTCGCTGGTGGCAAAGAAAATCAAATCGGCGATGATGGTTGACGGCGATGTAATTTTTGAGGGAACGGTAGCGGAATACAAAGACGAAGGAAACTTCTTTATGGAGTTAGCAAGAGACATAATTGATGCCTCTGATGTGGACGATTTAAGCAAGATATTTAATGAAGTCGCAAATACAGAATCGCAGGGCAACGAGTTTTTGCTTGACCATCAGATTGAAATTGAATCCGTGATGAAACCGATAACCGAACACCGGACACCAATAACCGCAGATATACCAGCAGAGTTTTTAATAAAAAATGAGGATTTAAGCAAGTATGTTCAGCAAGAACTTTTTAGTTTTTAATGTCGCAAAATGTATCCTGAAATCCTTGTATAAGCAAGGAAGGAAGCCGTAAGTCCTGAACCCGATTGTAGCCCCCGAATTTATTCGGGAGTGAGCGAAGCGAAAAAGGGCAGGCAGGTGAAGGGGAAAAGAGATGACGCTCAAAGAAATTCTGGTCGCTACTATCCAGATGGCGAAAGAAATTCAGGAAAAGACAGGCGTTATGCTGTCTACGGACAACATAACATCAATTGGGCTGTCCGTTTATATTCAAGCGTCAAAGGACGCACTGACGGACAAAATCAACGGAGCGAGAAATGGAAAATCTGCACCAGCACAAGAGCCAAAGCCCGTTGAGAAAAAGGTAGAGAAACCCGCTACCGCAAAGCAGATTGAGGTGTTGAAAAAAATCAACGACAGGACGGGCGGTAAGGTGTTAGCGGAAATAGTGTCAAAAGGTATAAAAACCATTGACGAACTTTCGGTAAAATTTGCCTCTGAACTCATTACAAAGTTCAGCAAGACACCGACGGCAACTCCGCTACCGAAGCCGACACCGACAAAAGAAGTTCCACAGAAAACAGAGACACCGACGGAAAGTATCACAGAAAAGCAGATTAAATATCTGTATGTTCTGGCTTCCAAACTCGGGCACGGCAACGGTCAGGCAAAAGACTGGCTGAAAAGTTATTTCAATGTTGCCTCGTTGAACACACTGACAAAGGCACAGGCGAAAAAAGGAATTGACGCCCTATTGACAGGGCAAGTAAATTAAGTATAATACAGGGCGAGGAAAACCCTTCCTATCCCCGCCCTTCCCCGTTTTCACGGGGACAAGGTTATACTTACCGCAGGGGGCGGAATGTTTTATATCAAATCATCGTCGGTTCGTAAAAAGGCAAAGCAATTCAATAAACGAGTTTCAACATCTTTTTTATCATTGCTTGACCAGAAGGTAGACCGCTTAATTGAAGTAGCTATCAAAAATGCGAATAACTTTAAGACACTAACAAGGAACGATTTATTTTAAGTGTCGCTTTTTTGCTTTTGGTTTCCTTGTATAGTCGTAGATGTTCTTTTAATTGGCGGGGTGGCGAAGTTAATGCAGAGAATTCTCGGGAATTCGTGAGGTATAATTCATAAACCTCTTTGCTGCGGCGAAAGCAGAGTGTCGTTTCTGTGAGGATAGGGAGTCGCGACCTGAAGGCAACAGATAGACATTCTACCGAAAGGCACGCTGGTTCGAGCCCAGCCCCCGCCATAATTAAAACTTTAGAATATTTGGATTTTATGGAGGTCGCCTGCGAGTAATGATAATACGCCTTCGCCTATGTGGAAACGGTATCACGAATTGGAGTTGACGCTGATGAATGTGCATAGGGAAAAGAGTAGTCAGATATAAAACGATGCAGGTGGCTCTCGTAAAGTTCAAATGTCGCAAAATCAGAAGTAAAATCCTTGTATAGTTAATGGAGGATAAGAGTTATGAAAAAGAGAGTTATTGAAATTATTGAGGAAAAATTTAAGAAAGACATCAAGGAAATACAATATCAGTTGTGGAAGAATAAGCGTGAAATAAATGTTTTAGCGCAAAAACAAAATGAATTGAAGGGTGTCAGGGCTGGGCTGTATGGTATTCTCAGGCAAATCAAAGGGACGCACAAACATCCAGAGAACCGAGAGGTGTGATTTTATGGGCTTAATAGGTTTCAGATGTCCAGAAGGAAGTATAACAGCAGGAAGCGAAGTTGATTTTATAACCTGTCTCAAATGCCAGAGTCCGTGTCTACCAGTTATGATACGGGCTGGAATTATAAAGTCGCACCAATACAGGGGCGAGAGTATTTCAGCGACGACAATAACGGGTTGTCTTCGTCAGACATTTTTATCACGAAAGGTTGACTACTATGCCAATCCGCAGACGCTTACTTACTCTGCTTTTCGTGGTTCTGTGATACATACAATTTTAGAGAACATCGCACAGAGCAGTTTTCAGGGTGGTAATGTAAAGGTAGACCTTGCGATTGATGAAGTGCTAAATGACTTTATCATAGAGAAACGGATTTACAAGGAATTTCCACTGACCGCTAAAAAATTAGTCAAAGTTTCAGGGCAGATTGATATTTATCAAAAGTCCACCCATACACTTCACGACTATAAAACAATGGCTGACAACGGGATTTATTTTCTCTCAAAAGGGCAACTCAAAGAGGAGCATATAATTCAGACGAACTTTTACAGATGGCTACTTACAGGCATTTTACCTGTTGATAAAATAAAAATTCATTACATCACGATGGGCAAAGTGCTTACCACAGGGACGCATTGTGAATTTATTGACAGAGGCAAGGATAAATCGTTTGACCTGCCCGATGTCCCACTGATGACCGAAAAAGAATTTTTAACAATAGTGAGACCTAAGATTACTGAGATGTCAGAGGCATTTGAGGAAGGCGTGCCACCTTCTGCTGATGGCGGAGATGGTGGCTGGAGATGCAAGTTCTGCGCCTTCACAAAAGGATGTGAACACTTTGAAAATACAAAAGCGAAACTACAATCCAAAGATAATACCCCGGAAGTTATAGAGGTAGCATAAGATAAAATTTCTGGAGCATGGTTAAAAATTTTTCGTAAAGATTTCACAAGAATTACACAGTAAATTGTTTTTAAGCAGTTGAAAAGGCAATTTATTGTCGGTGATTAGCGAAATACAGAAAATTATTGGACGCAGAATTGCAATGAATAAACAACAGTTGCTTTTTGGCATAAAACTTGTTAATCTATATTAAACGGGATTTTTTATGCCAAAAATCCACGAATATTTACAACCATACCTTAAATATCTTGACCATGTAAAAGGATTGAGTGAGGGAACGATTCTTTGTGAGAAGAAAGTTATTTTATTGTTTTTACGCTGGTTAGACGAATTTAAAGATAAAGATATAACCGAAGTTGAAACAATAGATACGCCACTAATATTAAGCCATCTTAAAGAAAAGGCGTTTGTAAGAAACAAACGTGCACTTCAGTCATATCTCGGAATTTTAAGGCGCTTCTTCGAGTATTTAAAAATTTTCGGATTTAAAACAGAAAATCCTTTAGCCAAAGTTATTCCCGCCCGAGTAAGTTCCTGGCATAGACTGCGAATACCCTTGACCTACGAAGAAATAAAAAAAGTATTTCAGGAAGTAAGAAAACCTACCCGCATAAAATCAGATCGTATAAGGAATCTTGCAATAATAAATATGCTTTATTTCTATGGTTTAAGAAGTAAAGAACTGCGGAATTTAAAAATTGGGGATGTAGATTTCATAAATAAAGCTATCAAAATTGACGCTAAAGGGAACACAGAAAGATTACTTCCGCTGACCGAAAACATAGCCGGTTTATTGACAGATTATTTAAATATACGGTCTAAAAGTTCTTCGGATTATTTTTTCGTTACGCTTACAGGTAGAAAAATGGATGATAATTTTTTAGCAAAGACTGTTGGAAAATATGGACAGCGAATTGGTTTGAAAAAAAGATTGAGCCCGTATGTTTTCCGGTGCACATGTGCGACACATATGTTGGAATCCGGTAAGTTTAATATTGTTGAAATACAAAAATGGTTAGGACATCAGACAGTAGATTCGACCAGACGGTATGTACATATTTCCGGTTGGCTAATCAGAGAAGCACTAAATCGCCATCCGATCAACAAGATGACTTTTTTTAAATGAAGCGAAAAGAACAAATAATTTTTTGCTATCAGAAATTCTTAAAAAAAGAGCGGAAACGCTCGTTCGCCTGTATCAGTGCCCATCTCGGAATCATAAACAAATTTATTTCGTATCTTGAAAATAATAATGTGCGAAATTTTAACTATGTCAGAGACAAAGATGTTCTTATTTATTTAAAACATTTGGAAGTTACTTATGCCAGAAGTTATAGGGCAGTAATTTTAAACGATATATCACATTTTTTTGACTACCTTAAAAAAGTAAAAATAGCATCACAAAATCTTAATTTTCCTCGTTGGCAAAGAAAAAGAATTATCAGAGATTTGGAAAAATATCCGGAAAAACTCTCAGATATAGCTATAAAAAAATGTTTAGATATACGAACAGGATATGTTTTCAATTTATCAGACCATATTCAAAAATTTATAGATAGCGAGGTAAAAGATAAAATACAAGCAACGAAAACTATAAAAGGAAATCAATTAAGTTTGGAAAAATTCAATACTTTTATAAACCAAAATTTCCCAAACAATACGTTGTTACCTGAAATTACGTTAGGAACTATGTTTCGGTTTTTGAAAAATATGCAGTTGAAAAACTACAGATATCAACATATTGAACAAACCTTTTATTTGACTAAGCGGTTTTACATATTTTTAGGGAAGAAAAATGTTGTCAGCGAAGATGAATTAAAAAAGGTTCTCCAGTTTTCAAGAAAAATTTTACTAAAGTTAAAGGATATGCAAAACGAAAACGATTTACTTGAACATATCAAAATAGCAGACCGAAAATTGCATTTAGACCTTAATAAACATATTGAAGACTTTTTGGATTACTTACTTCTTTTGGGTTATTCAAAAATAAGCAATCACAACAAGCGTTTTGTTTTGCGAGTATTTAACCGGTATTTAGATAAAATTGACATTAGAGATGTTAACCATATCAAGCCGTTGGATATTATCAATTACTTAAAGCACCTAAAAAGGAATAAAAGAGAAAATGTAACCGTAACGAATATTTTGAATGTATTAAAAAGTTTTTTTAAGTATCTTACACAAATCAAAATTATCAGGCACGACCCTACCGAATCAATTGCGTTTTTAAAAACAAGATATACATACATAAAAAATCTGAAGATTCTGACTGTTGAAGAAAGTGAAAAATTGCTGAAATCGGTAGATAGAAACACAGCAGAAGGTAAACGGGACTTTGCTGTCTTGGTTATCCTTTACGGACTTGGTTTAAGGAAATTTGAGTTAAGCGAACTTAATCTCGATTCTGTGGATTTTGATAGAAATTTTATTTACATACGAAAGGCAAAAAATGACAGAGAAAGACATTTTCCTATGCTGCCTATAGTTTCATCCAGTATTAAAGAATATTTAAAAGTCAGACCAAAAGTTAATAACCCTGCACTTTTTCTTAGTCGTAGAGGAAGCCGACTTCACATTAGAACAATTTCTGATTCGCTAAATCGGTATGCGGCATTAGCGGGGATTCCAAGGGAAATTACTCCGCAAACTTTACGACGAACATTTGCATCGCATCTTCATAATGAAAAGGTCGATGTATCGGTTATTGCCGAAATGCTTGGACATACAAATATATCTTTAGTATTAAGGTATATTTCTAAGACGGAAGAGGAATTAGCAGGGATGTTTAATTCTCATCCTGGATTAAAAGCAATAAGGAGTGTTAAATGGACCTGAAACAATATTCAAAGGGATTTGATGAGTATCTGAGATTAGTCAGAGGAGTTGCGGAGACAACATTGAAGGACTATAAAGATTATGTGAAGGAATTCTTTACCTTTCTCAAAGATAGGAACATAATTACAATGGAACAAATTAAACCTGAGATAATAATTTTTTTTCTTGAATATCTTTCAAAAGAAAAAAATAATTGTCCATCCACTAGAAACAAAAAACTTTCTGCGTTGAAGATGTTTTTTTCTTATATGGTGAATATGGAACTGATTGATATTACTAAAGACCCAGTGAAAAATATTCCATTGACGAAAAACAGACAATTTGGAAAACTTCCCCGAATTCTAAATACCGATGAGGTGACGAAGTTATTAAAACAGCCGGATAGAAAAAATGTTAGCAAAATATGTTAGGTGTGCTCATCTTCCCGGTCACATTACGCCCCATACAATGCGACACACATGCGGGACTGAATTGTACAAAGCGACCGGTGATGTAGTCAGTGTGGCAAAATATCTGAGACATTCAAGTACGAGAACCACTACTAAAGTTTATGTAACTTTAGCCACAAAAGATCTTATGGAAATTGCGAGTAAACATCCAATAAATAAAATAATTTCAGAATTAAAAAACGAGCATAAAGATAACTGAATATTAGACGCATAATTGTTAGGCGTAGAATGCAAAAACTGTGAATTCACTGCCGGGTGTGACTGGTATGAGCAGAATATTGTCGCAAAAGAGAACAATAAAGCCCCTGAAGTGGTGAAGGTAGTATAATAGCGATTTCAGACGGTAAAAATGCACCGATATGCTTACCTCAAAGAAAAAAAATTTACAAAATTGAAAAATCGTGTCGCATTTTGGTTTCTGAAATCCTTGTATAGTTAGGGGGAGCAAAGATGGAATACAAAACAGGTAGTGAGGTGAGAAACATGGAAACGATTTACAAAAAAGATAATTTTGAGTTCACGGGTTTTTGGAATTGCGTGTCAAAATGTGGGGTGCAGGTAGACATAGAGCGTTGCGGAGATATTATTGGCAAAGCGGTGGTGACACTTACAGAACTACCTGATAATCCTGGCACTTCCATAACCGATGCGGTTGAAATTATAGCGACAGAAGTATATCGTCGGGTATTAGGCGATGTTCCACCCAACAAAATTGAATGGATAGAACATTATCCTGCATCAGAACATTTTAACGAAACATTTGACAAGGTTATCTTGGGCTGGAAGGTAGAATTTTACTCGCAGAGGCGATAGAAATGAGAGAGATTAAAGTGCTTATATTAGATTTAGAGACGCTCAAAAATCCCAACGCAGTTGGAGGGTGGCAGAACTGCTGGAAAATGGGAATATCCGTTTTAGGAATGAAATGTCTACTGATTGACGCTAACGGCATTTATCATGCGGAACGGGAATACGATATTTACACCGAACCTATCTTTGCATCTCGGGATATAATTATTAACAGGCGACTTGACTGGGCTGATGTCATTGTCAGCCACAACGGGCTGTCTTTTGACTACAAAGTTTTAGTTGGTGCGTTGAATTTGTCTTGGGATTGGGCGAAAGAAAATCTTACTCCAAAAACGATTGATTTCTGTCATCAAATCAAAATCAAGCACGATGTCCATATCTCGCTTTCTAATGTTGCTACAAGGACAGTTGGGACAAAGCATATCAAAGCCCTGCCTGGCGACAAGATTGTGGAGTATTGGCATAGTGGCAATCCTGAAAAAAGACAGGCGGTAATTCAGCACTGCATTGACGATGTTGAATGGACTTCTGAGATTTTCGTAGAGATGTATAAAAGGACTGAATGGACGAAGGGTGTTCCAACAGGCAGAATCACTTTTTACAATCCTTACGAGGCAGAGAAAAGAAAAAACATTGTAGAAACTAATGACGAGGCAAGACGCCGAATCACCGGCAACTGTGTTATATCATATCCAAAAAAAATGCAGGAATTTCTGATAGAATTAAAGCGGATTAAAAAAGACCCTGTTTTATCAATGTCTGGTGCGGGGAAAGAAATATGGAAAGATGTTGACGCTGATGATTATGTTAAAGGATTACGGGAGGGCTGGTAAATGAATAAAAAGAAATGGAAAAATAAAAAGTGTAAGAGTTGTCAGCACTATTGGGCGGAACGAGATGACTGTTTCTTAAAAGAGACAGTCAGGTTAATTGAAGGCAAATGCGATTTATGGACGAAGCGTAAACCAGACTGGAGGCGGGTTGAGTAAAATGAACGAGGAAAAATGTGACATTGTCGGCTGTGGTGAAATCGGCAAAATTGAAATTTTAGTCGGGAGTATCGGTGAGAATGAGTTTTACGCTACTGTGTGTGAAAAGCATTACGCTGAAATTTATTCGACTTTCGGGAAAAAAGGAGGTGAGAATAGATGAACAACATTGTTTTAACGGGCAACATTGTGAGAGACGCGGAGTTGAGAGCAACTCAGTCAGGCAAGCAGGTCTGCGATGTCAGATTCGCTGTTAGAGAGGACAGAGCGCCTGAAAATGCCGAGACGGTCTTTCTGGATTTGGTGATTTGGGGTGAGCGTGCAGAAAAACTTGCACCGCACTTAACCAAAGGCAAAGCACTTGCCGTCAGTGGTCGGTTGTCAATCAGGACGAACACGAAAGGCGACAAGACCTACAAAGATGTTAGGGTGGTTGTGAACGAATTAGAATTTCTCTCTAAAAAAGAGAAAGGTGTTTCAACCACTGAGGACGAGAAAGTGCCGTTTTAGCAACAGAGGCGAGAGAATAGCATAGAGAGGATAGAAATTAGGGTTCCCTATTCTCTTCCTGCTAATCTCTCTTCTCTGACTTTACAGGAGGCGAAGTTGAATTTTTATCAGTTTGTTATTTTATCTCTGATAGAAAAAATATCAGGGAAACGAGGACGGGGAACAGTTATCGGGATCTTGCGTGGGAGCGACAGGCGGAGCATTCGCTCACTTAAAAATAGTGATAACGCACCTGACGAAAGGTTCAGCGGGATTATGGAGAGAGTGCCGAATAAGGTTCTTCTCGCAATTTCCGATGAATTGCTTAAAGCAGGGCTCATTGAAATAGTAGAGGATATGATCAACGGGCGCTGGTACCCGCTGGTGTATATCACCGGCAAAGGTCGGGATGCACTTAAAGAGAAGCAGTCAGAGTTTTCGGCTGAACTTGAAAAGATACTCAACGCCAATAAGGTGCTGATTGATTTTTCAGTCGGAACTTATTCCAAAAGGAGATGACGCTGATGACAGAAAAAGAGATAGAGAAGATGACGGATGACGAATGCCAGATGACGAATAATTCTGACGAGGATTATGCCCAGTGGTATAAGGAATATACCCAGCGGGCTAATAAAAAAAATCCTACGCCACTTGCTGTCTATAAAATT
>JBFLWK010000063.1 GCA_040757695.1 Elusimicrobiota bacterium | reverse complement strand
GAACTATTCAGCAATGCTAAAAAAGTACGGTCACTATTAAAATAGGTCGATTTGCAAATGAACATTAAAGTTGTTCCGACGAAGTCATGTCAAAAAACAGCGTTTTCACGCATTTTTCAGGTTTAATTTTAATACATATTCGGCGTATTGTCAACGGTCGTTTTCCATCTTTTATGGAACCAGAACCACTGCTCAGGATATTTTTTTATAAAGCCTTCCAAAACCTGAGTGTATTTTGTAGTAAGCAGATGTATATCTTGCTCGGAGTTATCTGTTTTTTTGTAATCAACTTTAACAAATTTTATTTTATGCCGATAAAACGGCTGCTGTCTTATACAAAATCCCATATAAATTGGTGTCTCGGTACGCAAAGCAAACACTGCAGGTCCTTTAGGTGTAGAGGCATCCCGACCAAAAAAATTAACAAAAACACCATCTCGTTTCCCAGCATCCTGGTCTGACAACATTGCCACAAACCTGCCTTTGCTAATTGCTCTCAGCACCCCTTTTAACGCCAGATTTAGCGGGATAATACCTATACCTTTTAACCGTCTATAAAAATTTAACAGATTGTCTGCATAATTATTATGCTGTTTGCCAACCAGAAAATCTATCGGATAGCCCTTCTGACAAAGCACAGCACCCATCAATTCCCAGGAACCGAAATGCCCCGCAATAAGTACAGTTCCTTGTTTCTGATTTGCGATTTCATCAAGATATTCTAATCCTTCATAATCAATATTTTTATCAGCAAACTTTTTTAGTTGAAGTTTCGGGAAAGATAACAGTTCTATCATTGACATTCCAAAATACTGGTATGTTCGTCGGGCAATCTCTAAAATCTCGTTTTGATTCTTGTTTGGGAATGCAAAAGTCAAGTTCTTAATAATTACTTCTTTTCGGATTTCTAAAATATAAAACGCTATATCGCCCAGCCAACAACCAATCCATAACGCCATTCTGAGTGGCAAAAGTAAAACAACCAGATTAAAACAAACAAGAAGACAAAATTCTATAATATGCCTTATCTTTTTCATTTTGTAGTTATTCGTATTTTTTTTATTCTCTCATTTTTTTTAGCATATAAATTGCCGATGCATTTTTCGGGTCAAGTTTTAATACCGTTTCAAATTCAACCGCGCTTTCATTCAGTTTCCCTTCGTAATAATATGCAATCCCAAGATTCAAATGTGCATCAATCAACTTTGGATTTATACTGATTGCCTTGATATAATTTTCTTTCGCTTTTGTTCTGTCACCGAGTGTAAAATAGATATTCCCGAGATTATTGAATGCGCCACCATGTTCAACGGCAGGATCAAGTTGTGCTGCTTTTGTAAAGTTTTCTATTGCCAGTTTTGCTGATTCTCTGTTCGTCTTGATTTCATTAGCCCAGAGATAGCCCAACTTAAAATACAATCGGGCATCTGCCGGGTTAGTAGCGAGCATCTTATGAATTATGTTTTTTTGTTCTTCTGCATTTATGATTCTTTTGTCCAAAAAATCTTTACTTTCAAAAACTATTTTCCAACTGCGGTATTGTTTAATTACCATTCTGGACTCAAAAAAACCAATAACAACCAAGAAAAAAATTATTACCACACTTTTTGACAAAAAATCTAATTTTAGTTCTTTCGTTTTTATTGACGAATATGATGCTATCAGTCCGAATACTGAAAAAATATAAAAAGACGAAATAGTAAATCTCATATCAACAGAAAACAGGTTCTGAACTAATATCGCAATCGCTGATGAAAACAATGCTGTGAAAAGCAGTATTTCTTCTTTTATATGCGGTTGTTTATAAAATTGTTTTATACTATACAAAAACGAAAAAATAAGCCATAAAAAAAGCCCGAAGCCGACAAGCCCGAGTTCAGCAAGAATCTGGACAAATTCTGAATGGGCATCGTTAACAATATTCTGATGTTGTGGCCATATTCTTTTAAGTTGTTCAGAGGCATATTTTGGAAAACTGATATGAAACGCACCAAGCCCTACACCAAGTAGCGGTTTATTAAAAAGCATCCTTAACGAATCACGCCATATCAGCAGATGTCCCTGCTGACGAACCCACACATTTCTTGTTTTTAACACGAATACAATCGCAAAAATCAACAGAACAGAAACCAGCAGTAACTTTTTAACTTTAGAATCAAGCGATAAAAAAATATAAACCAGAATTGAGACGACAAACGCAATCCAACCTGCTCTGCTTTTGGTAAAAAAGAGCGCAACTACAAAAGAAATGCTCATAAAAAACCATATAACCTTATATGCTATTTCTTTTTCTTCTATCAACTTAAAAATTGCCAGCGGTATAGTTGCAACAAGGAATACAGCAAAAAAAATCGGATTCCCGAAAGTTGAAAAAATCCTGTCAACCTGCGGTGTTGCGATAATCCAGAATCCGCCGTAATGCGTTATGATTCCATAGATTGCTGAAAGAAACCCACCAATAAGCCAGCAAATTATTATGGTTTTTCTGCCTTTTATATCAGAAACCACATTAGAAAAGAGGAAAAAACTTGATACAGAAACAACTGTTCTGTATAGTTCAAGTTCGGCTACATTTTTATTTTTAGAAATCAGATACATAAAAATTATGAATACCAACCAGCAGAATACCGGCTTGTTCAATTCTGATATTTTGAATATAATTCGGCTGTAAAGTATTTTATACCCTAGCCACAACAACAAAACAGAAAACAGCCCGGTTTCCAAAACCCAGAGTTTCCATCGGGTGATTTTTTCGTCAGGCACAAGCGGTATAAAAAACAGCAATATACCTACTATAAAGATAATGATTTCTGAGAAATTGTATCTTTTCATTTTTGCAATGTAAGCATTTGCTTACATTTTGAGTACGAATTTTAATATTATTGTCCTCAACCTTGAAATGCTCCAGGGCAGACAAGCAGGGTATCACAGTTTTTGCTTTTTCTACGAAACTTTAGTTTCGGTTAAAACCGAATCAGAACCGACACTGAAGTGTCGTAGAATTAAAATCACTCTTTTCTTCTATCTTTGAAAAAGGACGACTTCGGTATTTCTTTTGCGACTGCTTTTACTTCTGCGGCGATTTCTGCAAGTTGGGCATAATGACTGAAACTGCGAATCTCGTTTGAGACAATACCTATTGAAACGGACATCAGCGGGAATGCCTGTATTTTCCCCTGCCGATCTTTTGAGATAATATACCCGCGAGTTCTATCTTCGTCTGAATAATAAGCAGAAATAGTTTCATCAAACCGTTTCATAATATCGCGACAGATATTTTCTGCATTCTCAGGAGTTGTTATAACGATAAAATCGTCGCCACCAAGATGCCCTATCATATCTTGAATACTTCCATATTTTTTTACTGCTTCAATTATAAAATCGGCTGTCTGTTTTATTATTACATCTCCTTTTTCAAATCCATAGTTGTCGTTGTACGACTTAAAATTATCCAGATCAAGCCATAGGACTGCAAACTTTTCACCGGTAGAAATTCTGTTTGTGATTTCTTTTTCAATTGAGACATTACCCGGTAAACCGGTCAGTGGATTAACCGCACGGGTTTCGTAGTATCGGCTAATGATTCCTTCTACGCGAGCAGCAAGTTCATATGGGTCAAATGGTTTTGTGAGATAATCATCTGCACCCAATTTTAAACCTGTAAGTTTGTCTTTTGTCTGTGTCTGTGAGGTAAGCATTATAACGGGGATAAGTCGGGTGGCTGGTGTTTCTCTCATTTTTTCACAAACTTCGTAGCCGTTCATTTTCGGCATCATCACATCTAGTATAACCAAATCTGGTATCTCTTTTAAGACCGCCTGATATGTATCAAGTCCATTGTTATGCGAAATAATTTTATGTCCTTCAGTTTCAAGTGTGATTCTTATAAGTTCTAAAATTGCGAAATCATCGTCAGCGATTACAATTTTTGCCATAATAACATCAGAAATTAAGAGATTAAGAATTGGGGAGATTAGGGAAAAACCTTACTCTAATTTCCTAATCTCCTAATATCCATTCTCTATTTTCTGTTTCTTTATCCTCCAATTGTTATAATTGAAATAGCGGTCAGGGCTGAAATTGTTACAATCGCTACAACAATCCCTAACGGTGTAGCAAAAAAACTTCTTTTTGTCCTGGTTATACCTTCTCCCAACCAATAAACCTTTATTGAGGTAGTTGCTATATTCCCGTAGGGGTCTTTTGCATTAACATTCAGTATATTTTCACCTCTTACAAGCGAATAATCCAGCGAAAATTTGCCATTATCATCACAAGTTGTATAGTTTTTATTTACATCAATCAAGGCATTGGGTTCACTTATGCCTGTAATTTTTATATTTTTTTCAGTAAATCTTGTGATATTTTTGGGCTCATTAACTGTCAATGCTGGCGGTGTTTTATCTACAAGTATCTCTTTAGCAGATGATATTATTCCTTCGGCACCTGACGAATCAAGATAGGCAACCCGCCAGAAATATTTACCATCAGGCACATCCGTTTTTTTGATATCAAATTTTTCGTGTATCGGTTTAACCGCATCAAAAACAATCTCATTAAATTCTTTATCTTTTGTAATCTGGATATGGTAGTGTGTTATATCAAACCATTTTGAAGAACCGGATTTAGATTGCCCACCCAGCCCTACTCCACCAATATTGATTTCATTTACAGGTGTTGGCGGGACAGTTTTTATATCAGGCAATCCTGCTTCTTTAATTTTTATTGGCTGGTCTTCCGGCAATTCCATACTTGGTGGTAGCAGTTTGGGCTCAAGCGGCGGTAGATTTATTTTTACCTCGGTTGAAAACCCCTCCGGGACTGTCACTGTTTTATTTTTTGCTGTAACATCTACAGCACCTTTATACACTGCAACAATGGTTGATTGGTCTTCTTTCACCTTTGCTTTGTAGTCAGTTAGTGGTGTTTTGGGCGTAATTTTCGGTACAATAACAGCAGTCGGGGTTCTTACAGGGATATTGGAAGTTCTGATTTCGCCGGCTAAAAGACGCGTCTCATCAGTTTTTTCTTCAGGCTGAACTATGACAAGCGACGAAGGACCTATCGTCATATGATTGCCTAATGGTGATTTAACACCGGCAAACGAATTTTCAAAAGTTCTTATTCCATCTTTATTAAAAAGTTTCATATTCATTCTGGCATCATTCCAATCTATTTCTGTTTGCCGTCTGACTTTTACTTCACGAATAATTGATACCACAGTTGATGTCCGCAGGCTTTCTTTTATCATCTTTACTGGAATTTTAAGTTTCATCCCGGGCAGAACATTATTCGGATCTGGCGAGATATTATTAAAATCCAAAATTTCACGCCATCTCGTCGGATCTTTCAAATAATGATTTGCGACACCCCAGAGCGTATCACCTGCTTTTACTTCTATTTCTTGAAGTTGCTGGGAATAGAGACAATGAAAAATGAAAAATAAAAAATGAAAAATGAAAGTCAAAAACAATCCACAATTTTTAATTTTTAATTTATAATTTTTAATTGCTGTTATACGCATATTTCACCGCTTTTGTTTTTTTTCAAATTTTTAGGGATTGTAAAAATAAACTTTGAACCTTCGCCCAATCTGGATTCTACCCGTATTTTGCCCAGATGTGCTTCAACAATATATTTTGTGATTGTAAGCCCAATACCAGTCCCGCCTTTACTTCTGCCTGTAACCTGCTGGAACTTATCAAAAATTTTGTCAACATATTCCTGGGGGATGCCTTCGCCAGTATCAACAACTGCCACTTCTACAGCACCCTCTTTCCCCATCCCCAACTCCCCCCACTCCACCCCTGTTTCTGAAATCTCTTTTGCAGTTATTGAAACCCGCCCTTCTGATGGTGTATACTTTAATGCGTTCCCGACGAGATTGACTAATACACGCTCAATTAATCCTTCATCCGCGGAGAGCGTAATAGACGGCGCCTCGTTTATAAGTTCTATTCTACTTTCAATCGCTTTTGACATCATACCGCTGCAGACCCGTTCGGCTGTATTTT
This sequence comes from Elusimicrobiota bacterium, assembly GCA_040757695.1. Taxonomy (NCBI): domain Bacteria; kingdom Pseudomonadati; phylum Elusimicrobiota; species Elusimicrobiota bacterium. Next base: position 7,812 of record JBFLWK010000063.1, on the reverse strand, counting down.
TTATATCAAAATTTATAAGGGATAATTCCATCTTACCAACTTCCAGTTTTGCAACATCAAGTATATCATTTATCATACCTAAAAGCCGATGAGATGATTTATTTATTATTTCCAAAAAATACTTTTGTTTGTCATTGAGTTCACCAACGCTTCCATCTATCAAAAATTTCAGAAACCCGAGCATTGATGTCAGCGGGTTTCTCAAATCGTGCGTGATACCGTGGAAAAAATCTTCTTTCATTTTTTCTATCTCTTTTTCACCTGTAACATCGCGTAAAACGAATATTATCCCGACAACTGTATTCTTATCAGGGTCATTAATAATCTGGGTTGAGATACTAACAAAAAATGGTCTGTCCTTTGTTAAATCAACCTCTCGGACGACTCCAGGCCGTTCAGACACATATTTAAGTGCAGATAGTAATTCATCGTTTTTGATAACATTAAAAAGTAAATCAGCCGAATCTCTGGCGATATCAAAAATTTTTGCTGCCACATTATTCATAAGCACAATTTTATTATGCTCGTCAGTAAGCACCAGCCCGTCATTTATAGAATATACAATTGCTGAAAGTTCATCTGCCTGCATTTTGGTATAATGCGCAAGTTCATCAATCATCTGGTTGAAATTATTTGCTAAATCAGCCATTTCATCCCGTGTTTTGATTTTGATTTTTTTTGTAAAATCCCGCCGGGCAACATTTTTGGAAATATCAATAACTTTAAGTATCGGTTTAGAAAGCGAACTGGCAAGCAGATAAGCAACCGAAATAGCCAACAACAGAACCAAACCGATAGTAATGATTGCATTTCTTCTCATTTTTAGCAGTGTAGAATACGCCTCCGCTTTCGTCTGTTGAAATATAACACTCCAGCCAAGTTTTTTAACAGGTGCAAAAGCACCTATGATTTCTATACCATTTTTAGAACAGAACTCCCGACTGCCAATACCTGCACGGGCAAGTGATTCCTTAACTATAGGCTCGCCAGAGACATCTTCAAAACTTATAGCACGGTTTTTGTCTTTGTGAAAAATTATTTTTCCGTCTTTGTCTACAATATAAATATATCCTGTTTTGCCTTTGCGTGTTTCATTAACAATCTCTGAAATACTTTCAAACGAAACACAGATTTTAAGAATATAATTATCCAAAAATGGAAAATAAAAATCTATCGCAGGATGTTCTACATCCATACCGCTCTTTTTTTCATAATATAGTGGGGTAATCTGGTATTTTTTAGTTTTCTTGACTTCGCAGAAAAACTTATTTTTTAGATAATTCTGCGGGTTGGGTGGTGTTTTTTCAAATTGGGGGTTAGAAGCAACAATTTCGTTACCTGAAGATTCTATTATAGATGCTCTTATAAAATCATCTGATGCACTCAAAAGACTTCTTAAAATCCGTATCTGGTCATAATCCGATAGTCCACCTGCGCCTTCCTGTGTCTGTGTTGCAATTACAAAACCCATCCTTCGGTCTATACTAGCGATTTTTTCATCAATCTTTTCAGCAAGCGAAGTTGTAATTTTTGTATAATGTTCTAACACCTCTGTCTGCAGCATTCTTTGGTTCACATCAATAGTCAAAATACCAATAATAACCAGTGGTACAATTGAAAGCAGTGTGATAAAAATTAGAAATTTAGGAAACAGTTTTATTCTCATATAGTTTATTTTAATGCCGCTGCTATAAGTTCTGTGAAATAATAAATCGGTATTTTTGTGTCTTTTTGATAATTATCTAAATTTACAAAACACATCGGACAGGAAACAATAACTGCGTCTGCACCTCTTTTTTTTGCGGAGGTCAGAATTTCAGCTGTTTTTCTGGTAATAATTTCTGGCTGATTTACCATCTGATAAGCACCGCAGCATTCTGTCTCATATGGAAAATTTACCGGCTGTGCACCGAGTGATTTTAGTAAATCCGCTAAAATCGTCGGATGTTCAACATCATCTATTGCAACTTCTTTCGGCCTTGTAAGCAAACATCCGTAATATGGTGCAATTTTCATATTAAGCGGTGTTTTTACTTTCTTAACAATTTTATCAAATCCAATTTGTCTTAAAATTTCTAAAAAATGCAAAACTTCTACTTCACCATTATAATCTATTTTTTCATCTTTCTCATCACTAAGAAAGGAATTTATCTTTTCTTTTTTTTCCGGATTATCTTTTATAAGTAGGTTCGCCTGCTTCAGTGTGTTATAACACATTGAACATAATGTGACAACTTTATCTCCACCTGATTTTTTGATTTTTGTAAGTATTCTTAACGGTGCAAGATGATACATTAAATTATCCGCTGAAAGTGAATAAACAGTTCCACAGCAGTTCCAGTTCGGAAGTTCTTCAAGTTCTACATCCAACTGTTTACCGATGGCAATTGCTGTATCTTCAAACTTTTTCGCCTGAATTTTCAATGTGCAACCTGGATAATATGGAATTTTCATGTCGTTTTTCTGAAATTACTGATTAAACACATCTGCGGTAATTCTTCAATTTCTTTTTTAGGAATTTTCTCTATATCTGTAAAAATTTTTCCCCGCTGTCTCAAAATTATCTGACGCAGTGCTTCCATAACTTTTGCTAAATCAACACCTCTTGGACATCTAACTTCGCAGGTATAACAGGATGCACACAGCCATATTGTTTTTGAGTTCAGCGCTTTTTCTGATAAGCCAATCTGTGCCAGACGAATTACCTGGTTGGGAAGAATGTCCATTTCATTAACCATCGGGCATCCAGCAGAACATTTCCCACACTGATAACAGGAAAAAAGATTCTGCCCGCTTATTTCTTCTATTTTTTTTAGTAATTCGTTCATTTTTTAATAAATACTCCGAACAAATGTTCGGTGCCGAACACTTGTTCGGTATATATAAATTTCTATTTTGTTATCTTTTTTATCAGTTTTTTTCTTGAATCATAAATGTTTATGGTTAGTGAAGTTCTCTCTCCAAACAGATGCGTAGCACAGGCAAAACAGGGGTCATATGCGCGGTATGCCATCTCTACCATATTGAGAAGTCCTTCAGAAACTTCACCATTTTTAATCAGATTTTTTGCTGCAATGTTTATTGTTGAATTTATTGCTGCCGAATTAGAGGTTGTAGGAACAATCAGATTCAACTTTTCTATCAGCCCATCTTTTGTCAATTTATAATGATGAATAAGCGTCCCTCGTGCTGCTTCAACGATTCCGATGCCTTCGCCTGGATTTTTTTCGCTGCTATTTCTTAAATTCGGTGATGTAATTTCTTTATCTCTGACAAGTTCAAGTCCTCTTTCGGAAGCATACAAAAGTTCCACAATTCGCGACCAATGATATGCTAAAGAATTATGCACTGGCTTTCTGCCGAAAAACTTATACATTTGTGTAAATTCGGCAGCGGCTAGCGGTGTAGCAATTTTATCAGATACATTAAGTCGTGCAAGTGCACCAACCTTGTAAGTTCCCGATTCGTGTCCCAGTTTTTTAAGATATGTCATTTTTGAATATGTCCAACTTTCTACTCTTTCTGAAATTATATCTAAATAATTTGCAGGACTGAATTTTACAAATTCTTTTCCGTCAGGCGTAACAACTCTGATTTTACCATCGTAAAAATTGAGTTGGTTTTTGTCGTCCACAAGCCCCATATAATATGTTTCTAATTTATAGACATCACCAGTAACTAAACTTTTATATTTTTCGTTTGAAAGAACAAGTTGTTCAAAAAGTTTAAGCGTGGTTTTAGAAAATTCAAGGCAAGAAACAAGCATTTTCTCAATTTTTATTCTTTCTTCTTCGGTTAAACCCTTGCTAATACCTCCGGGCAAACCGCAGACGGGATGTGTCGCTTTACCGCCTAAAATTTCCGTAATTTTTTGACCGAATGCACGATGTTTTATTACTTCCTTGCCTATCTCAACACCTAATTTATTTATTATACCAATAATGTTTCTTTCTGACGGCTTCACAGCAGGTCCTACAACAAAATCAGGCGCGGCTAAAAAATAAAAATGCAAAATATGGTCGTAAATTATGTATCCGCAATACATAAGTTCTCTCAATTTTTTCGCTGTTGATGTTGGTTCAACACCGAATGCCATATCAAGCGCCTTTGTGGATGCAAAATGGTGTGCAACAGGACAGACACCGCAAATACGGGATGTGAGTTGCGGCATGTCCTCTGCAAGCCGACCTTCGCAAAATTTCTCAAACCCACGCAGTTCAGGAATCTGTAGATAGGAACTTTGGACATTACCTTGCTCATCAAGAAAAATTTCTATTTTTCCGTGTCCTTCAAGCCGTGTAATCGGGTCAATTGTTATCTTCTTCATATCACATTTTTTACTTTGCTTTTAACCGAACTAAAACCGAACATTTGTTCGGATTTGAATGATTTCATATAGCAGTGATTTTAACAATGTGTACTTGTAAAATGTGCCAATCGGGTCGTGAATTTTTTCTATAATTTTATCTATTTGTCCTTCGGTTAATTTTTCCTCGTCGGTTATACCAAGAATTGAACCAAGTGCTGAAATCATTTTAGCACCTTGGTCTGAGACACCTTCACAAGAACCCATACAGCCATTACAAGGCATATTCGCATTTAAACATTTCGCTTCACAACCAGACCGTGTCGCAGGCCCTAAACAAATTATTCCTTGCTCCAATAAACATTTTTCCGTATCAATATTCGCTTCGCTCACCCCCGAATGAATTCGGGGGCTACATTTAAATTCATAAACTCGTTTTATTTCTTTTATATTTTTTTCCTGTTTTTCTTTTTTGCATTCATCACAAACAGATTTTTTTCCTGCTAAAACAGAACCTGCTGGTGGAAGTTTACCAGAAGCAATTGCATTAACAGCATCAATTATAAGTTTCACAGGTGGTGGGCAGCCTGGTAGATAATAATCAACTTTGATTGCTTCGTCCAGTGTTTTGAGTGTTTCTAAAAATTCTGGAAGTGTAAGTTCATTATGGTTCGGTGAGCTGCCCGAACATTTGTTCGGTCCGAACATTTGTTCGGTGCGAACATTTGTTCGTACCTTATTTTGTGGAATGATGTTTTGTGGATTTATTGTTGCTGGAGTTTCCTTATAAACTGTCTCAAAAATTGTTTCTCTTGAATTCAAATTTGCAAGACCGATAACCGAACCGAAACAGGCACAACTGCCAAATGCAACGACTGTTTTGGATTTCTGTCTTAACAATTTTACTATTTCTTCATTCTCCGAATTTCGTATTGCACCATTGATAAAACAGACATCAATGTAACCGTCTGAAAATTGTTCAACATCTTTATATTTTATATCCATTGCCACAGGCCAAAAGACAATCTCGGTAATCTCCAAGACATCAAGTATTTTTTCGTCGATATCCAGGACAGCAACCTCGCAGCCACCACAGGAAGCGGTCCAGTAAAATGCAAATTTCAGTTTATCTGGCATATTTCTTTACACCTTCATCGTATAAATCGTTTCCATAAATATCATTTATGACAATTGCGGGAAAATTTTCTACATCTAATTTACAAACTGCCTCGGGTCCTAAATCTTCATATGCAATAATTTCACATTTTTTTATACGTTTAGAAATCAAGGCGCCTGCGCCACCTACCACAGCAAAGTATATCGCTTTATATTTTTTTATTGCATCAATTACCTCTTTTGACCTTTTACCCTTGCCTATCATACCTTTAAGTCCGTGTTCTATCAACACTGCCGAGTAATCATCCATCCGATAACTTGTTGTAGGACCACAAGAGCCAATAACCTGTCCTGGTTTTGCTGGTGATGGCCCAACATAATAAACTATTGCACCTCTCATATCAAAAGGTAAACTGGACAATCCTTCAACCAATCGTTTATGAGCCGCATCCCTTGCTGTATAAATACTACCGTTAATTAATACAGAATCGCCACACTTAAGTGTGTTTACAATTTCATCGGTTAATGGTGTTGTTATTTTTATCATTTCGCCTCGCATCTCTTTTGTTTTTTCTAAACTTTCAGTGTTTTCATGTTGTCGCTAACGCGAAAACATAATTTAGAAAAAACTCTGCGCAAATTCTAAGTTAAGCTAAGTATACATTATGAATTTCTTTTGCACACTCAATTGAAATTTTCGCTTCTTCATTTGAAAGTAGTTCTATATTATATTCTGATTTTATATATAAGTTAAATAATTTTTTAAATGCTCCAGATATGGATTCCCCAAAATGTTTCTCTGTTAGCGGTAAAAGCACAACTACTTTACTTGAATATCCTTCACCTCTCATCGCAATCGCTGCCTGTAATGAATGTTTAGCGGCAACAAAACACAATTCTGTTATTCCTGAAATTTGTTTATCAAATTATTCTGAATTTTTTGAAGTAGATTCTTTATAGTATTCATCAAATATCGGTCTTGAAGGTTCAGTAGTTCAGGCTTTCATGCTGAGGTATATCTTCAACCTCATATACCATTACAGGTTCTGTTCTTCCTTTTACATATACAGGACCGATCTCTTTTGCTTTTATTTGTTCTTTTATTTTCTCGTATGTATTTGAACCAATGAGTATCTGTCCTTTTGCCGATGTTGTCTCAAGACGAGATGCAACATTGACTATATCTCCAATAGCACTGTATTCAACTCTTTTTTGACTACCGACATTACCGACTACCGCTTCTCCAGAGTTCACGCCAATACCAACATTTATGGGTTCTTTACCATTTTCAATCCGACGCTTGTTCAATTCTTTTAATGCATCCTGCATTTCAATCGCTGTTTTTACTGAACGAATAGCATGGTCAGGTTGTTCAATCGGCGCACCAAAAATCGCCATAATACAGTCACCCATAAATTTGTCAAGTGTGCCTTCGTTCTTGAAAATTACATCTATCATAACTGAAAAGTATTCGTTAAGTGTAGCAACAACCTCTTCCGGTGTATGACTTTCTGCATATGGTGTAAACCCACGAATATCAGCAAAAAGTATACTTACTTCACGTCTTTCACCACCGAATTCTAACTTTTCAGGATGCTGAAGGATTTTCTCTGCCACCTGATGAGAAACATATCGTCCAAAAGTGTCTTTGATAAGTTCTTTTTCTCGCAATTCTTTAAGCGACCGACTATAAGTAGTATTCCATTCGCCAAGACGATTATACAAAATGTTTTTTGGAATTATTTCAGAAAAAGTATCAAGCATACCCATTTCACAACCTACCCGGACTAGTTGAATTATATGCTTGTCAAACAAATCTGGAAAATTTTCCATCGCATCGGCCGGGTTTTTCCCTACCATAATACTTTCATTCATTTCCTTCGCAGCTTGCCTCAGCCTTTCATTGGTAGATTCCTTCTCTAATACTATCAGAACTTCTTCTATTGGAACGCCTTGGGAAATCATTACATTAAATTTCAGAAAGAATAGTACCAATTCATCCTGCAGATTTTCTCTCATTTTTTTCCTCGTTACCTGCTTGTAGTATTCCTGGCAAAAAGTATTTAATAAACATTTTGCATTCTTTAATAGTTAACTGAGACATGATAAAATTTCCTATATAAAAACGAAAACTTTAATGTACTTCAATAACATCAGGTTCAGCAGATTTTTTGCGTTCAGGAGGTTTTGGTACTGGTTTCTTTTCTTCTTCAATTCCAAGAGAATATGTTTTCGCTTCTTTTTTGTATGTATAGTTTTTACCAGTAATAGGGTCAACAGGAATTTGAGCAATAAATTCTGGCTTTAATTTTTCTAAAGAAATAGGATAAGTGTCGTATTTGTTCTTGTATTTATCAAGTAAAATAGCGATTTTACATAAGTCGACCTGA
>JBFLWK010000062.1 GCA_040757695.1 Elusimicrobiota bacterium | reverse complement strand
AAAAACACAAATCAAAACTCTTATATCATCAAGAACTATCACAGGAAAATTTCTATCAATTGATGCCACACCATTAATCGCTAATGTTAAAGAAAATAACCCAAAAGTATTCGTAGAAGGAAAATTTAACAAAAATAAATTCCCAAAGAACGGCCCAGACGCAAGATTAAGTGTAATGATTGTCCAAAATGCTCCTAAAAAACCTAAAAAGAAAGAACAAAAATTAAAACAGTTAGAACTACTTCAAACTTCCAATTCCAATAAGTCAAAAGATAAACAGACTCAATTCTACTGGGGTTACAAAAATTATACTATCTTTGATTCTCTATCAGAATTACCTGTGTTTGAAATAACTAAATCCGCCACAGGCGGACTGAATGTAAAATGTTTATTCCTTGTTTCAAACAACTATTCAATAACTTCAAATTCAACACGAAAGGTGTACTTGGTGATGCTATTCACGATACTGAATATACCCGCAAATTTATCAGAAAAGAACTAAAAGCAAAAGATTTTATACCCATTAACCCAAGAGCCACTAAACAAGAAATCAAATTCACAAATTCTTTACAGGCGGTTGTTATGCTTATACAAGACATGACAAAAGTTATCGCCAATCTGCTATTGACCCAAAATCACCTTACTTCAAGAAAATCTATAAACTGCAATCAGGCTCAGAAAGAGGCTTCTCAAGACTCTTAGAGTTATATATGCAATATCCTTCGGTAACTGGATTAAAAGCTGTAACTAATCATTGCACTTTAGCACATATCACTGTATTAGCCATTGCTGTTGCCGCTGTAAAAACTAATAATCCAGAAAAAATCAGGTTCATTAAGAAGCTATTAAAAATTCTTGCTTCTCGTCGGTAGACTACTTTCCATCTTTTGCCATATTTTGTTAATTTTGACAAAACCTTAAAAATTCTTCCGACGAGCAATTTTTTACCTGCTTGTCAAAGAACCAACCAAAAATTCTATTTCCGACGATACCCTATATCTTAATCAAGGGTTTTGAGCAACCCTCAAGTTTTTTATTATTTTATCTTTACAAAGGTCTTTTAGCAAGTGGTACCTTGCTACCCGGCATTCATCATACAAGATTAATCCAGTCAAAAACAGGTTTCAGGGCGAAGCCCTGACTATTTTGATGGGTTAGTTATGCAGACCAGTGTTCTTCGGAAAAGAATTTGTCGGGATGTTTAAGAATTATAGATGAGTGATATGGCCATCTTTCAAGTTCAATATCTTTTGATTTTTGTGCAGTTACAACAACAAATTCAACAATATCGCCTGTTTTTGTACCTAATTCTGAAAAAGGAACTGATAGTTCAACAATTCCTTTTTTACCTGCTGTAAAATCTTTTAACTGAATAATATTAAAATAGGCAACATTACTATTCGGGTCAATTTCTATAAATTTTTCAGGTGTGGATGGAGTGTTTGGAATAGGTCTTAAGAAAATAATTTTTAGTATAACATCTCTCGGGTATGGATAAGAGCAATCAAGCCGAAAGTATAGGTTAGTTTCATCAAATCCCCAGTAAATTGCCTTAAGACAGGTCGCAGTTTGATGCATTGCACCACTGGAGATATTAAGAACATCGTAAAATCCAGCATTATGCCATTCAAAATAACTTGTCACCTTACCATCAATTTTAGGTTTAATAAAATCAATTGGGTAGCCCCAACCCCTTCCGCCCTTCACACCGCCTTCCCATCTCTCTCCATCCTCCCGTTCCAACCATCTTCGTTTTATTTTGAGATAAAGATAATCAGGTATCTCCTCCCTTTTTTCATTTAGAAGTTTATAGACCTGCATCAAATGAGCACGAAAAAGCCGGTCAAATTCATCATCATTAACTGATGAATGGTCACTACCGTACCACCAGTTCCAATCGCTACCTTCTGCGATATAAATTTCTTTCCATGCAGCATTCAGTATATTTGTAGACAGTGTAGCCGACTTATTTATCAAAAATTTTCTTGTTTTTTCAAGATATTCCCATGCGGTATTATCTTCAGGATGACCAATCCAGATTCCGAAATTACCATTAATCCATGAACCCGGAAAAATACCATTAAGTTCATCATTATCATTTGGTGGAAATTTTTCAAGATATTCCGAGACAGTAGTGGTTAGAATGCCGTTTTTTTCCTCGTTTTGGAGTTTTGTATAAAGCGCGTTTAAAAAATCTACACCATCATTTTTATAATACTCCCAGCAATTCTCACCATCCAGAATTATACTTACGAGATGCTGTCTATTTCCCTCGTTATTCCCCCCTTTAGTATCTAACGAATTTTTTATGTCATGGAGTCGTTCTATAAAATCATCTGCAGCCTTTTCAGGCGGTATTGCATGATAAACAAACCCAATCAAGTCAGAAAGTTCATGGTCTCTGAAAATGATATTTAATGAAGCATTACCAAATTTTACTCTGTAAGGTTTATAAAGCAGTTCCTGTTTTGAGTGATTATTTATATTTCGCAATGTTCTAAAAAGGATTTCCTCATCGGTTGCAATCCAGTTTATTCCGTATTTAGCGATAGCTGGGATAATTTCTGACGAAACTGACCCTTCAGAAGGCCAGAAACCTTTAGGTTTTTTGCCAAAAATTTTTTCATAAAATGTGATACCGTTTTTTATCTGCCAGACAGCGTCTTCAGGATGTTGAAATTTTATTTTCGGCAGAAACACAAATGGCATCGCGACCCTTGCGATATTCGTATCAATTATTAAAGGCAGAATCGGATGATAATAAGGCGAGGTTGTAATTTCTATCTGTCCTTTATCCTGAAGTTCTTTATGTTTTGGCAAAACCAGTGATATTATTTTTAACGCCTCATCTAAAAATTGTTGTTTTTCTTCTTCAGAAAAATTTTTACCTTTTTGGAATAAGTTTTTTATTATCCACCCTTCCCCCCCTTCCCCCCCTTCTCCCCCTTCGTTATGATGTTGAAAGTATGGGTCTATCCAGCACAGATTAAACCACACAACGATATCACGAATATCAGAGATTGTAAAAAGTGGTTCTATTCTTTTTAGGTAAGCATCGGTAACATTATGGCCTCGCCGTTGGAACAGTTCGTTATATCTCGGATACGGTTCTATCATTGTAGGCGGGTTACACATAAAAAAATTTTTCAAGATAAACACGCGGTCTTCTTTAGAAAGTTCTTTTGTTAGTTTTCTTGAAATTTTTAAGAAATCATCAGTAGCGCCGTTTGTATAATCAATAATTTGCTCCATCAGTGATGGTGTGATATTGAATGTCTGTCTGATTTTCGGGAATTTTTCAAGGATTGCGACCATATCATAATAGTCCTTTGTACAATGCAGTCGGACCCACGGCAAAAGATATTCGCCTGTTTCAGGATTTTTATAATACGGCTGATGCTGATGCCAAACAATAGCAATATACAACGGTTTCATAATAACATTTCGTGTTGTCGACAAGTCGACAATACAACAGGTTCAAAAATATTTCTGTAGCAGTAGAAGCAATTTTTTAATAACCGAATTTGGTATAACTATTTTATAAACCATTTTGTTTTTGTATCTTTTACTATTTACTACTTTAATATTACGCAATTTAAGGAGATGTCTTTCTATAGTTTCAACCGGTATATTTAATTTTGTTGATAGTAAGGTTGGATATAAACCTTGTTTACTTTTTAATAAAACCTTTAAGATAGTTAATCTTTTTTCAGATGCCAATGCTTTAAAAATTTTTGGTAAATTGATCTTTTTCATATTTTCAACTTGTCGACTTGTCGGCAACACGAAATATACGGATTATTGGTAGTATCTTATACCGACGACAGTTAGCCATCCTGCAAATGTACCAAACTGTTCTTTATTATTTGCGTTATTAAATCCTAATCCAAGTTCTGTTCCGAAACCTAAATTTGGGAATTCATTAAAGAAAAACTCTATTCCAAACCCGCCGCTGACTGTAAGAAGCGTGTCTTTAGAATTCCCAACTTCAGCTGTTTCAGTTCCAACAAGCCCGAAACCATAAAGGTTTAAGTTTTGCTCTTCTTTCAGAATCCGCAGAAGTTTTACGCCAATATCAAAAATTGTATCATCACCGAGTGAAAACCCAACCAGTCCTTCTATGCCTATTTTTTTTGAGACCCAATGCCGAATAGAAAGTGAATTGACATTGTTTCCTGATATCTGACTGTTAAATCCAATTCCTGTTCTTTTCAGCAGGTCTTTCGCAGAACACAGATTAACACAGATGAGAATCCACAGATTAACACAGATAACAAACTTTTTTACCATTTTTCCCCCTTTCGCTTTGCTCACGAATTATGGATCGAATGCTGACCGAATGAAACCGAATATTCGGTTTTTATTTGGGTGTTATTCGTGATTTAAAATTTTGCAGATATAGCCCAGCCGATTTTATTTGCAATTACTTTTGCTGTTTCACCTACGGGCTTAAGAATTTTTAGTGGTGAGAATCGTGCATAAATAAAACTTAAATAACAGTTTTCAGTAAATTTGTATCTTACAGATGCATCCAGTTCTTCACCAAGCAATCGGTCTGTGAAAACCATTCCAGTTGGATAGTCCACTGAAAAAAGGATATAGTAATCAAAGTTCAAGTTAAGATAATTGTAAGGTTCAAACCCAACCCCGAGCAATGTTGTATGGATACCCTGATATACTGCTGATGGGAATTGGCCATAAAACTCGCTTAAAGATGCACCAAAATACTCGCCATAGCCAGCCCGTTCAAACCCATCTGTTTTATGTCCGTAAGTTGGTGCAAAACCAAGTTGGTTATCTTTCCCGGTGCCCACCGCATACTCAAACTTAACGGATGTTTCCCCGAGCCGTCTTAATTTTGAATATGCAGTCACACCCAAAAGATACGAGATACCCGAATAATCTCCGCCTGATTTTATCACTTCCAAATGATAGTCCACACCCTGTTTGAACCTCCCATCAGCCCGCAATGTCAGAAAGTTCTTTTTTAATGGTGACGATGATTCTTCTATGAAATAATACACTCTAAAATTATAATCATTATCATAAACCCAATTCCCACCAAGTGCATAAAGTGAATCATCCTTATCTTTTGTATATTGTTCGCCTGACAGTTCCGTCTTTTTTATTAAAAAGGCATCCACATCAATACTAAACGGTAGGTACCCCTTAAGGCGTATTGCATCAAAACCGAGTCCGTCATCGTCTACAATCACACCCTGCCCGATTTTGATTGACTGTCTGCCGATAGTAAAGTCAACCGGCAAGTTATTTATTTCTATAAATTTTATATACGCATTCTCAATTTGTGGTGTATAGTTTATAAATGTGATTGATGATTTCACGGTTGTATATTTTTCATTAAACTCTTTACCAAAAACACCTCTGCTTAAAAGCTTTAAGCCAACCATTACATTTTTTTTCAATTCACCGTCTAAATAAAACCGTGTTTTTTCGTAAAAATAGGAATTTTTTAATGAAGATTCTTTTTTATATTCAGGATTGGAATAACTTGTGCCACCAGTTTCAATTTCTGTACCGATTCTTACAGTAGCAAATAAAGAAGTAAAAATGTAGAAATGTAGAAAGGTAGAAAGCAGAATCAAAAAGTATTTTCTCATACAAAAATTATATCAAAAAAATTTGTAAAAATCAAATAAAAAAGTAGACGGGAATTAATTCCCGCCTACTTTTCTTTTCGCGTTAATTCGCGTTTTTCGTTTGCGAACATTTGCAAATTAAAATTTCAATGTGCAACCAATTCTCCAGTTCTTCAGGTCAAGAATGTCATTACCAGCCGCAACGCCAAGAATGTCAAAACAAACATTCTTTGACTGTTACAGTCATTAAATCTGACGGAATTATTGAAAGCGGGTCAGAGTATTCATCAGCAACAATTCCGACAAGATTTGGGTTTATACCTTGCATCCTGACAGAAGTATTGCTAAAAGATGCCAATGATAATGTTGCCATTATTGAAACCATTACTGCTAACAGAAACTTTTTCATTTTTTCCCCTATCAAAATTTGTAATTTTGTGGGCGACTATCATGCCTGAGGCAGACCCACCGTGGCGGGAAGTTGCCCATACGATTTCTATTCGTATGGGTGGGATTGCCCACCCGAACTAGATTTCCCTCAAAAAGCCTTTTCCGCATTTATCAGTGTTTAGTCTCTTTCATCTTCTTTTCCCGCCTGAAAATTTGAGAAAATTTATTTGTCGCGTATAATATATGACTGGTTTTCTGTGATTTTTCTATCTATTCGTTCAATAAGTTCTCGTGTTGCACGACTCTTGGACAATTAAGTCCATCTGTCTGTTTGAAGTTTCTTCTATACGACGGTCTGTCATATTTAATTTGTCAATATGGTTTTGTATCCTGTTTGATTTTTACTTCTGAGATTGTAGTATTTTTAATCTTGCATCTGCGATATTTTTGTATACAGTTGTCGGATTCAAACTACCAACGGTCTGATAGTAAGAAATTGCCGATTGAATATCATCTACCGCTTCACAACATCTTGCAAGACCAAGTTGCGCTTCCGGGACAAGATAATGTGCAGAGTAGTCATTCAAAAGTTGTTTGTATGTGGTTATTGCGTCCTGATATTTTCCTGCGGATTCCTGTGAATTACCAATATCAAAAAGTATCATTGCGCCGAGATCTTCTTTCTTTTTTAATAAAGGTAATGCGGTTTGATACGACTTGACTGCTTCTTCATAATTTTTTTTGTGATGTAATGCTTCTGCTTTGTAAAAATGTGCATAGCCGCCCTGAAGCCCTGTCGGATGTGCTTGAATTATCTGGTCGCAAAGTTGAATCGTCTGGTCAAGATAACCTGCTCGCAAATACATAGATGCAAACCCGATCTGTTCTGTTGCCAACTGCGATGCTTTTGTAAGACGGTTGATACTGATTACAGCGATAATAATAATGATTCCAGCCACCGCAACAGAAGCAATGATTACATCACGATGTGCTTTTATATAAGGGATAGCAATTTCTATAAAATTTATTAAAAAATCCTTTTTGAGTTCATCTTTTACCCATTGACGAGCCATAGATTCTCCTTCGGAGAGAATTAAGAATTAAGAACTAAGAATTAAGAATTTATGTAATAGGTTTTTAGCGTTATTTTGCATTTGCTGAAAATCGCTATAATTTAGGTTCGCTTCTTTAAGCACAGATTTTATCTTTTTATCATCTAATAAATCTTCAGGTTGATGTGTATCTGTATTCAGCACAAGTTTCACAATTAGCTTATTAGCTAATTTGCTAATATACGAATTAGCTTTTCTGTGCCCAGTTCTTGTTGTGATTTCTAAAAGAACATTGTTTTTTTTGGCAAGTTTTACATCTGCGTCTGTTATATATCCTGGATGTGCAAGTATATCGCATTTAGATAAAATCGCTGCTCTGTTTGTCCCTTCAGGCACCGGTTCAACTGGTGATTCACCGTGGACGACAACAATTTCACTGCCGAGTTTTCTTGCCTGTTTTACCGCTTTTACTACAAGTGGCGGTGGCACATATGTTATTTCACAGCCGGCAATAACCTTGATTTTGTAGTATCTGCTTAATTCATATGTAATCCGTTTTGTTCGCGTTACAACAAAATCCATATTTGAAAAATCACAATGGTCAGTTAGAGCAATTGCTCTATAACCTGCGTTTTTTGCACGACAGACCAGTTCAGAAGGCAATAAAACACCGTCAGAAAATAATGTATGCGTATGTAGGTCAATCATAATAAAATCAAGTTAAAGGTTAAAGGTTAAAGGTTAAAATGTTTTGCTGTAATTTTAATTTTAACTTTTTACCTTTAGCCTGCCTTTAATATGCCCCTGGGCAGATTTGAACTGCCAGCAACCGGTTTAGGAAACCGGTGCTCTATCCATTTGAGCTACAGGGGCATTCAAAAACTGCAGAGCAGTTTTTGAGGTTGAAGGTTAAAGGTATAAATTAAAATCCAAAAAATTTTAACCTTTTATTTTTTATCTTTCACCTGCCTTTTTAGTATTTTATTAAAGAACAAATTTCGTAATTTTTTAATTTTTCGTAAGGGTTCAAAAACGAAAGTTCTATTAGAAAACAGGTTCCTACAATTTTACCGCCGAGTTTTTCAACTAATGTGCACACTGCTTTTGCGGTTCCGCCGGTTGCTAATACATCGTCAACAATTAACACATTTTCATCTTTTGCGATTGCATCTTCGTGTATCTCAAGAATGTCGGTGCCATATTCAAGTTGGTATTCTTCACAGACAGTTTTATACGGTAGTTTCCCTTTTTTTCGTATTGGAACAAATCCAACACCGAGTTTCAGTGCCAGTGCAGCCCCAAAAATGAACCCACGCGATTCCATAGAAGCGATTTTGTCAATTTCCTTGTCTCTATATTTTTTTGCCATCTTGTTGATTGCCAGCCTAAAACCTTTTGCATTTTTCAGAAGCGGCGTGATATCTTTGAAAATAATTCCCTGTTTCGGAAAATCCGGCACATCTCTAATAAGTTTTTTTAAGTTCATAATCGCTCCGCTAAATCACGAATAACACATTGCGAATTACATCACGAATATTCACGAATAAAACCTTGCCCTTATTCGGGTTAATTCGTGATATTTGCCTTTATTCGTGTGCCTCTATTCGTGATTTACATCTCGTCCTTTTCTAAAAACTGTAGTTTCATAACTGCCTGTTTTATTTTTCTGAATGCGGTTGATTCAATCTGTCTGATTCTTTCCCGAGTCAATTTTATTATTTTTCCGACCTCTTCAAGTGTATGCGAAATTTCACCTCTTAACCCGAATCGCAGGATTATTACCTCTCTTTCGTTTGCTGAAAGTTTTTCAAGAACCGTCTCTATCTGTTTGGTTATTTTCAAGTATTTGATAAGCAAAGTCGGGTCTTCCTTGCCACCGTCTGAAATAACATCCGATAGCGAGATTGTTTCTTCATCATCAATTTTCATATCAAGTGATGCTGCGGATTTAGAAAGTTCAAGATTTTCTAAAAGATGTAGAATATCTTCTGGCGAAAGTTTCAATCTTCTTGCAATCTCTTTGGAAGTAGGATGTCTGCCAAGTTTCTGTTTAAGCAGTTCATATGCAGTAAGCCATTTTCTTAACCGTGCGATGATATGCTCGGGGATTCTTATTGTTTTAAGTTGGGTTGATACATAGCGAGAAATACACTGCGTTATCCAGAAAGTCGCATATGTAGAAAAATAATAGCCCTTTTTTATATCGTATTTTTCAATCGCTTTCATTAACCCAAGATTCCCTTCTTCAATTAAATCGGAGAATGGGATACCCTGTCTGTAATACTTTCTTGCAATTGGAATCACAAGACGGAGGTTCCCTTCAATCATTCTTTTTTTGGCATTTTTGTCGCCCTTCTTGATTTTTGGCATCAGCACTTCAATTTCCCGTTTCGTTATTTTCGGGATTTTTTTGATGGTTGAAAAATACAGTTTTACAGGGTCAAGCATATCCATATACAGTCTAGAAGCAGATCTACGCAGAATAATGTGCTGATTCACGCGGAAATTTCAGCGTTTATCTACGTTCTAATCTGCGTTATTCCGCTTCTACTCCTTTAATTAAAATGTTATATTGAAATCAGCGAAATTGTTTTTTGCAATTTCTGTTTTTGATATTTTTAGATTTTCTACTCTTGCATAAAAATGTTTTGTTTTAAGAGTGTTTGCAAAAATGTCAAGAGTTTCGTTTTCACCTTCTGCCATAATCTCTACATCGCCGTTTAATAGATTTCTTACCCAGCCGGTTATTTTTAACTGTTTTGCCTCTCTTATAACAAAATATCTGTAACCGATTCCCTGAACTTCACCTTGAACTATTATATGGTATTGAAACATCAGTATTTTTATGTATTTCGGGGCGACTGGATTTGAACCAGCGACCTCATGGTCCCGAACCATGCGCGCTAAACCATCTGCGCTACGCCCCGGAATTTCGGGGTGACAGGAATTGAACCTGCGACCACTCGCACCCCAAGCGAGTGCCCTACCACTGGGCCACACCCCGGTCAAAGTCAGCGATTAAGCGATTAAGTAATTAAGTGAAAATCAATATTTTCCAATTAAAGGTACAAAAACACAGCCACCATAATTTTGTGTTTCTAACTTACCGTGAATTTTGTCACCAACAATCAAATCCTGCGAGAACCGTTCACCGACGGGTATTACAATCCGTCCGCCTTCTTTAAGTTGCTTAATTAGCGCTTCAGGGATTCTGTCGGCAGCTGCAGTAACAATAATTCTGTCAAATGGTGCTGATTCTTTCAGCCCTTCTGTACCATCAGCTTGATATAAAAAAACATTTCTATAGCCAAGTTCTGAAAGTATTTTTTTGGATTTTTCATAAAGTGTAAAAATTCGTTCAACTGAATAAACCGTTTTTGCCAGTTCAGCCAGAATTGCCGTCTGATAGCCCGAACCGGTTCCTATCTCCAAAACCGTTTCACTGCCTGTTAGATTAAGCAATTTCGTCATAATCGCTACAATATACGGCTGTGATATTGTTTGTCCTTCGTCAATAGGTAATGGGTGGTCGTCATATGCAGAAGTGTAAAACTTTTTATCAATAAATTTTTCTCTTGGAATTTTTAAGAAAGCATCTATTACTTTTTTATCAGAAATTCCGCGTGCAATAATTTGTATTTCAACCATTTTGTCTCGTAAATTTCTAAAATCATTCATTTTAACAAATCCAAAATTATTTGTAACTCTTTTTTTGTTTTTTTGAGTGTATCAATCAGTACAGATTCTCGCCCGAAATCCAAATCGGCTTGTTTTTTTCTTTTCCGTTTCTCTTCAATCAAAAACCGTTTAGCGCCCGCGATTGTGAATCCTTTTGTATAAAGTAATTCTTTGATTCTAAGAATTAAAGAAATATCCTGATGGGTATACTTTCGCTGCCCTGATGATCTTCTGGCTGGCCGCAAAATTCTAAATTCCTGTTCCCAGTATCTTAGAATATAAGGTTTTACACCGGTTATTTTTTCTACTTCACCTATTGAAAAATAATTTTTATCTTCTATCTCCATATTTTAATTTTAACCTTTAACTTTCTAATGGTATTTCTGACGGCTTGAAACGTATCACCCGTTTTGGCATAATTCGTATAATTTCTTTTGTTTTCGGATTTCTTACACGGCGTTCTTTTCTCATTTTTGCATAAAGCGTTCCAATACCTTTTAAGTGAACTTTTTCACCTCGCGTAATCGCTTTTTTTACTGATACTAAAAACTCTTCAAACGCATCCGCTGCCTCTTTTTTACAACAGGTTCTTTTTGCCAGCTGCTCAATAATTTCTTTTTTGTCCATATCTGCTCCACTCACACACGGAACTATCACGGAACTTTTATACGAACCTAACTTGGAACTGTTCTGCGTCTGTTCTGTGTTTTGTTCTGTGTCTGTTTTGCGTTCTATTCGGGCTTTACACTTCTTGACATAAGTGATGGAATTGCGTTTTTAGGATTTCTATTTTCAAAAATTATTTTATAAACCTCGTCTGCTATTGGCATTTCAATATTTAATCTTTTTGAAAGTTCTACAACAGCTTTCGTAGTTGGCACACCTTCAACCACCATTCCGATTTTTTGTAGCGCTGTTTTTACTGCCAGTCCTCTACCTACAAGTTCACCAAAATTTCTGTTTCTGGAATTTTTAGAAAATGCTGTCATTACTAAATCACCGATACCTGTTAATCCATAAAATGTTTCTTTTTTCGCACCGAGTTTTACACCCAGCCGTGTAATTTCAACCAAACCACGGGTTATTATTGCCGCAGCGGTATTATCACCAAGTTTCATTCCGCGTGCGATACCGGTAGCGATAGCAATTATGTTTTTTGTTGCGCCGCCGATTTCAACTCCAATAATATCGGAATTAGTATAAATTCGTAAATTTGTGGTTGACAAATTTTGCTGGATTATTTCGGCAATTTTTTTATCACCCGCAACAACTATTGTTGTTGGTAGTTCTTCTGCAACCTCTTTTGCAAAACTCGGACCTGATAAAACTGTTATGTTTCTTATATCAACCGAATTGAGTTCTTCATTGACCACATTCGCTAAAAGTTTGCCGGTTTTTATCTCAATACCTTTACTGACAACAACAAAAATCTGGTTCGGGCTTACATATTTTTTTATTTTTTTTACTGTATCTCGCATTGTTTGAGATGGTACAGCAAACACTATTATATCTTTTCCGGTAATTGCAAGATTGATATTGTCGGTAAGTTGGATTTTTTTTGTCAATTGTAGATACGGAAAAAAAAGTGGATGTCGGTTTTTCTTGAGATATTGCAGTCGTGTTTTAGAAAATTCCCAGAGTGTTATTTGATGACCTTTTTTGTTCAGATGTTGTGCGAGTGTAGAACCCCACGCACCTGCACCTATTATAGAGATTTGCATTCAGTCCTCGCGGTATGGCTTAAAATTTTTTTGATATTTGATTTATGTCGCCAGACAATTATGATTGCTAAAACTATTGAAATACAAATTATTACTGTTGGACGTTTCAGAAGATATAAAAATAATGGGAGCGATATTACTGCTGAAATTGAGCCTAACGCAACATATTTTGTTAAAGCGAATATAACTACAAAAACCAGCAGTGCCAGGAAAGTTGCCACAGGTATGAGTGCTAAAAAAACGCCAAACCCGGTTGCGACCCCTTTCCCACCCTTAAAGTGCAGAAATGGTGTCCAAATATGTCCAACAATCGCGCAGAAACCTGCAAACAACGGAACAGTCAACGATGGTTCAGCAAATATTTTTCTGCTTATATAAACCGGAACAAATCCTTTAAGAACATCCAATAAAAAAGTGACTCCGGCTGGGATTTTACCGACGGTTCGCCAGACATTAGTAGCGCCCGGATTTCTGCTGCCGTGTTGTCGTATATCAAGCCCGTAAAAAATTTTTGTAATAAGATATGCGGTTGGAATTGAACCAAACAGGAATGATATAACTAAAATTAACAAAATTGAAATAATCATTTTTCAATTTCTTTGATTCCAGCAAAAATATAATTAAAAGTTGAAACAATAATACAGATAAGCATCAAATAAGTAGAGGCGGTTAAAATTTTGTCAGATATATTTACAAGAATAAAGAATATCACGCACATTTCTAAAATTGTTGATATTTTACCCGGCAATGTCGGTGCGATAACAGAGTTGCCGGTGAGTTGATACCGTAAGAACCAGCCCAACGAAATAATAATATCTTTTGTAAGCACGACAATCGGTATCCACACAGGTATTTCTTTTAATGCTGCAAAGGTAATAAATGCACTCATCAAAAGAAACTTGTCTGCAAACGGGTCAAGAAATGCACCCAGTGGCGTTCTCTGCCCGAGTTTTCGGGCGATAAGTCCGTCTAAAAAATCGGTAACAATGCAGAACACAAATATAACTACTGCAAGTTTGGTATTTTTTGAAATAATACTTATTACAAAAATAGGAACTGCGATAATTCTTGCGACTGTTAGTTTATTAGGTAGCGTAAGATTTTTCATAAAATGCAGATTACACAGATTTCTAACGACGATTGCGCAGATTTTAGCGACCCTGATTTTTATCAGATTTTAGCTGCAGTAGATAGAAAGTTTTGAATCTGTCCCCAGTTTTTATCGTCAATCAGAATTCTTAAGACAGCGTGTTCTTTTTGGGGCGTATATTGTACAATTTTACCGACTGCTTTTATTTTTTCAACAACTGAAAACAGGTTGTAAGGTAGTATTACTTTTTTATATTTAAGTTCACTATCAAATTTTTCAGAAAGTATCTCTAATAACTCGGAGATACCCTCGCCAGTTTTAGCTGAAATATGGTGATAATTTCGGGAAGTAGCCCCTCCCCCCCATCCCCCCCC
>JBFLWK010000061.1 GCA_040757695.1 Elusimicrobiota bacterium | reverse complement strand
TCACAAAGTTAGCCAAAATTCAGTGAATATGCATGGGTTATAAAAAACCAAGGAAGCCGAAAAAACTGGCGATATGGCATGAAACATTAAAATCTGACCAAATCTAAAAAAAGGCAGGAGCAGGTTGGAATTGAGTTGTTAAAAACCAGCCAAAAAGTTGGCAAAATTTGAAAATTAGGAAAGCCGAAAAAAAAAGCCAGAAAAAACAGGTTAAAAGTTTGGAAAAAACGGCTAAAAAACCAAGAAATTATCAAAAAAAATTGATTTTGCGACGATAAACAGGGTGGACAAACTGCGGATAATTCGTATATTTCGTGTTGCCGACAAGTCGACAAGTCGAAAATATGAAAAAGTATTCAGGATAATTTTATAAAATCCCACGGAAGTACGACAGACTTTTCAGTTTTTTTCAGATAGTCCAGCGGGTTAATTCCAACATTTGCGAATGCTGAACGCCATAATTCAGCTGAAAAATGTTCATTCCATTGGTCAAACTTGCAGCCGTTTTTATATGCTTCTTTCAACAGATTATTTAACTTTTTATCGCCTCTTGCAAAGACCGCCTCAATTAGTGACATTTCAGGATTATGGAATTTAACATTAGCAGCCAGGTTTTTTTTTAGATAATTTTTTTTCTCATTAAAATAGTCAATTCCAAAAAATTGTTCTCGCTCAAATGCTGTATGTGGTTTCGGAACAAATGGTGAGATAGTAATGTTCAGATTCAGTTGTGGTGCTTGTTTTTTGATATTTTTTACAAGTATTACAATCCCATCAATATCAGTGTCAGTTTCCGTCGGTAGACCGAGCATAAAATACAGTTTTATCAACCGCCAGCCAGCTTTACAGGCGGAACCTGTTGTTGCGAGTATCTCATCATCTGATACAAACTTGCCGATATATTTTCTTAATCGTTCGGTTCCTGCTTCAATTGCGAATGTTAACGATGTTTTTTTGAAGATTCGTGTTTTTTCAGCCAGTTGAAGTGAAGAACGTTGGCAGTTTAGCGATGGGAGTGCGACTGCAACCTTTTTCTGATAACATAGTTTTACAACCACATCCATCAAATCGTTTATTTGCGGGTAGTCAGAACTTGAAAGTGAGAGAAGTGATATTTCATCATAACCGGTTCTATGTAACCCTTTTTCAATAATTTCTAAAATTTTTTCTTTACTTCGGATTCTTTTAGGTGAGTATATTTTTGACGCCTGACAGAACAAGCAGCCCCTTGGACAGCCACGCATTATTTCAACATTAAGCCGGTTCTGTGTTATATTCAGATATGGAACAACGGGCTCGGTTGGATATTGGGTAGTTTGTAAATCAACAGTGTTTTTTTTAACTATTTTTTCTTTATTGTCAAGCAACGGCACATAAACTGATGATATTTCGGCAAGTTTTTTTAATAACTCCTGTTTATCTGCAATCTGTAATCTGTAATCTGCAATCTGTGTTATTATATTTTCGCCATCACCGATAACAAACGCATCAATAAAATCTGAAAGTGGCAGTGGATTAACGCAGGCAGGTCCGCCGGCGATAATCAGCGGATATGTGGAGGACTGACTATTGCGGTTTTCTGATTCAACTGGAATATTTGATAAATTCAAAATATTAAGAATATTCGTATAACACAACTCATGCTGGATTGAGAAGCCAAGAATATCAAACTGGTTAAGTGGTGTTTTTGTTTCTATTGAAAAAAGTGGTAGCCCTTCCTTTCTTAAGAGCGCTTCCATATCCGCCATTGGTGCGAATGCTCGTTCACAGATAACATCTGGGTGGTGATTGAGGATACTATACAGAATCTGTATACCAAGATTTGACATCCCGAGTTCGTATAAGTCAGGGAAAATAAGACAAAATCTTATCTGACTTCTGACTTCTGACTTCTGACTTCTGACTTTAGAATTCCATTCCTGACCGATATACTGTGCTGGTTTTTTGACAAACGGTAAAAGATTTTCTATATCCATAAACCCTTCGGGTAAATTCCAAATTCCAAGCACCAATCCAAAACGGCTAAATCCTAAATTTCAATTAGTACAATTGTACTAATTGAAAAATCAAAAATCACCGACGAACATAATTAAAATGTAAGCATTTGCTTACATTTTGCGAATATAAAATCAACAAAATAACCACGAAATCACGAAAGAAAATTATAAATTAGTTTCTGTTTTCGGTTTTTCGTGTTTTCGTGGTAAATTATTGAAATTCCGATACTGCAAGATAAATCACAGAATTTCACCCGCCTGACGACCGTCGGGCAGGCAGAATCGCACTGAAAAATTTTCAAATCTAAATTCTGTGTTTTTCTGTGTAGTTCTGTGGCTTGTTTGTAATTTGAAATTTGGAATTGGTCTCTAATATGTATACCTTCTTACATGGATATTTATCAAAAGTCCGATAGCAATCATATTAGTAATCAAGGAACTGCCGCCATATGAAATAAATGGTAATGGCACACCAGCGACAGGCATAATCCCTGTGATCATGCCGAGATTAAGAATAATATAGTAGGCAAACATTATAGTAATTCCAACCGCGGTTAAACTACCAAATCTTGTAGTAGCATTTTTTGCGATAGAGATACCACGCGAAATAAGAATAACATACAGCAGAATAATCGTGAATGAAAAAACAGCACCGCCTTCTTCAGCCAGTACTGCAAAAATATAATCGGTATGCTGGTCCGGGATAAAGCCCAACTGTGTTTGAGTACCTTGAAAAATTCCGCGACCTAAAAATTTTCCACTGCCAATTGCGATTCTGGATTGTAAGATATTATACCCACTACCTAACGGGTCAAGTGCTGGATTTATAAAGGCAATCAGTCGTTTTCGTTGATAATCTTTCAAAAAACCTGAAATTGAAACAGCGGTAATAAGTCCGAGCAGAACTACCAGAACTATTGACTTGTATTTTTTAAATGTCATTTTTAGTCTAATTGCTTTTATCAAAAACCATATTATACCTGTAATCAAAAAAACTGTTGATACATAAATCAATCTGAAATTAGCAACCCAGCTACCTGTTGTAAAAAAACCTGTTGACAGCCATATTTCTAAAAACGGCAATGTGAGTGCAACTATAAAAAATATAATCACAGCGAGAACGATTTTTTTAGGCAACCCACCAGCATATATCATCCCTAAAAAAACAGGCACAAACACAGATGCAGA
The DNA here is from genome assembly GCA_040757695.1 of Elusimicrobiota bacterium. Classification (NCBI taxonomy): domain Bacteria; kingdom Pseudomonadati; phylum Elusimicrobiota; species Elusimicrobiota bacterium. Next base: position 10,947 of record JBFLWK010000061.1, on the reverse strand, counting down.
CGAAAAATCCGGCTCTGCTAATATCAGGTATATATAGACAACTGTTGCAAAAAACACGATTGCCAATTTAGAAACCTTTTTAATACTATGCTGATTTTTTTCAATAAACCGTGCAAGATACAAAACAAAAGTAATTTTAGCAATTTCAGACGGCTGAAATGCAAATTTACCAAAATCAAACCATGACTTTGAGCCACGAATTTTTGTGCCAAAGAAAAGAACAAGTACCAGCAACAAAAAACCGAAAATATAAAAATAGTCCGTATATTCAGAATACAATTCGTATCTTATACTAACTACTAACAGCATTGCGGCAATCCCTAAACCTAATGCGGTTGACTGTTTAATAACATAAAACATCGGGTTGCCGCTTTTAAGCTGTGCAGAGAATATAAAAAGAATTCCAGTAAGTGTCAGAATAATCACATCTCCAAAAAGTAGCCAATCAAATTTTTTTAATACTGGTTTCATTCAAATATCTCTTCTAACATTTTTCTGGCAACAGGTGCGGCAACTTCGCCACCACCACCGCCGTGCTCAATCATAACAACAAGTGCAATTTCAGGTTTCTGATATGGTGCAAAACAGGCAAACCATGCATGGTCAAGTCCTTGCGGATTCTGAGCAGTACCTGTTTTGCCAGCAACTGCGAGTCCAACAGCCTTCGCATTTTTACCTGTCCCATACTGAACTGCTTCAAGCATCCCTCGTTTTACAAGTTTGAAATTAACCGGATTTATATCCAGTTTTTGACTAATCTGCGGTTTATTTTCAAATATAACATTCCCTTGTGGAGCAATTATTTTTTTAAGAATATATGGCTTAAAAAGTGTTCCTTCATTTGCTATAGTAGCAATAAACGCCGCAATCTGTATTGGTGTTGTCCAGATATAGCCCTGACCAACTGATATATTCACAGTATCGCCATCATACCAGTCCTGATGAAGCCGTGTTTTTTTCCAACTCCTATCCGGAACAAGTCCTTTTGCTTCTGATGGCATATCAATTTCTGTTTTTTTTCCAAACCCGAATTTTTTTGCAAACTCGTTAAGCCGTGCAGGACCCAGTTTTAATGCAGTTTCGTAAAAGAAAACATCACAGGACTCCGCAATCGCAGTAGTGAGTCGCATATTACCGTGCCCTTCACGTGCCCAGCAACGAAATTTTTGTTTGTATTTACCTAATTCTATAAAACCTTTACAATTGATAATCGTCTGTGGAGTAATCACCCCTGTTTCAAGCCCTGCAAGTGCTGTTACCATTTTATAGACGGAACCAGGTGGATACTGTCCCTGTAATGCACGATTCCATAGTGGTTTCCCGCCCATCCCCCCACTTCCACTCCTTCCCTCTCTTCCCCCTCTTGATTCCAACAGATACGGTAACTGCCAACTCTTTACACCTGATATAAACAGGTTTGGGTTGTAATCGGGTGAAGAGCAAAGCCCTAAAATCTCGCCTGTATTGATATGAATTGCAACCGCTACACCATTAAATTCGTCCATATTTTTTGAGAGTGCATTCTGGACTTTTTTGTCTATTGTCAATACTATTGAATTCCCATCTGTCGGCTCAACTGTTTCAAGGATTCGTTTCTGGATACCGCGTGCGTTTACTTCTACCTGGCTACCACCATCACTACCTCTAATGATTTCATCATACTGTTTTTCAACACCATCTCTCCCGATGAAATCACCCGGTTTCAAGTTCGGGTAGGCATTTAATTCATCCTGTGTCGCCTCCTGGATATATCCAGTTATATGCGAGGCAACAGAACCCCATCTGTAAATCCGAATAGGTTCTACCATCACAACGATACCGGGCAGTTGCGGTATTTTTTCGGCAAGTTTTAATGCTTGATATTTAGGAATATTCTGTACAATTTTGATAAGTGAAAAATTGCCGGGAATTGTTTTTATCTTCTTAAGAATATCGTCAGCAGGTAATGCTAAATACTGGCTAACTTTTTGTATCACATTCTGAACTTCTTCGTCTGAGAGTGTCTGGCGGGAAAACAGTGTAGTGAATGCAGGTTTATTATCAACGATTACATCAAGGTTGCGGTCTAAAATTTTACCTCGTGTTGCGGGCTGAGAATATATTACTATTCTATTCTCATCTGATATTTTGCGATATTTGTTTCCTTCTATAATCTGCAGAAAGCCAACCCGTAAAAAAACGAGCCCGATAAAAAAAAATATCAAAACCTGCAAGATATTAAGCCGTTCAAAAAACGATTCTATAGAATGACTTAAATTTTCACCATGCCACATGTAACTTCAGGTTAAAGGTATAAATTAAAGGTTAAAATTAAAGGTATAAATTAAAATAAAATCCAAAAAATTTTCCCTTTTCCATTTAACCTTTAACCTGCCCTTAACCTGCCTTTTTATCTTTCTACATCCAGTTTTCTGAACCAGACCAGATACCATTTTTTGAAAACCCAGAAAAAAACCGGTGTAAAAACCAAAAAAATTACAGTCCAGTTAAAACCAATCGTCCCAACAGTACCCGTGAACCCCGCCCTGCCTGGAAAAACATTGAGAATTGAAGGGCTGAATATCATCTCAACAACCAAACTGATAATTTTAGAAATAATAGCGGCTAAAAACGCAAGTGCAACTATAACGATTGTATTATTTTCATCAATCCTTTTTGGGATACGGCCTGCCAGATAGCCGATAATTGCATAACAAAAACTCAGCACACCGAAACTTGTGGTAAAAAAAACACCCTCTATAATCCCGATAACAAATCCAACTGTTGAGCCTGTTGCGGAACCTCTGTAAAGTCCTGTAAAGATAACAAAAAGTAATCCTAAAACCGAAAATTTAGAAACTAAAATTTCACCAAAAATTAGTATTACTATAGATACTACATAAAAAACAAATTTTTTCATAATCAGTTTTATCTGCGTAATCTGCGACTATGGATTCCCGATAGAGACATTCGGGAATGACACTTCGTGCATCTGTGTTTACTCTATAAACACATCCATAAGTTGAGTAGCTGGTATCAGTGGTTTTACGCTTGCTTTCTTAAATGGCAGATGACCTGTCTGTGTAACTTGTGTAATAATACCGATTGGTATACCGGCTGGAAAAATATCTGAAGCAGTAGAGGTTACAACCTCATCACCTATTTTTATTTCTGCATCTGATGGAATCCACAACATCTCAAGTTCTGCAGTTTCACAACCTATTACGAGCCCGTCAACATTCGCCGGCAGAATATGTGCTGGTATTTTAGAAATACGGCTTGTAATGAGCAACACCTGCGAGAGATTTTGTTCAACATTTAACAACTGCCCAACAACACCAAACCTGTTTTTGTAAAATCCGTAGACTGCCCGGTTTTCAGATAAGCCGTCCACACTGCCTTTATCAATAATAATTGAATTAAAATACTGATGTGGTGGTTTTGTAATTACTCGCGATATAACTGTTGGACGATAAATTTTCCGCTTATAGCCCAGAAGTTCTGAAAGCCGTCGGTTTTCAATCTCAAGTGTTTTTAATTTTGCTAAATCATGCAGGAGTTGCTGATTTTTTACTTTTAACTTTTGCACTTCCTGATGTGCTTGAACTAACTCGTTTATATTTGAGCCAAGATTTGCAAACGATACAATTGCAGTATCAATTTTTGAATACGGTGTAACTACCATATAAAACAAAAAATCCCGCAGTGTCTTCACTGTAGGATTTAAGTTAAAACTTAAAATTATTATTGAGAGGATAAGATAAAAGGCAAGTAAAATGACTGGATTTTTCTTAAACATCCGTGAAAAAGTGGTTAAGTGGTTAAGTGGTTAAGTGGTTAGCAGAGTTACTTAATCACTTAGTCACATAGTCACTTAATCACTGTTTTTATTCTAACTGTTTTCGTGCTTTTTTTATATTTTCAAGTTCTTCAAGGTATCTACCGGTTCCTAAAACAACACAGGTTATCGGGTCTTGTGCAAGATAAACGGGCAGATGTGTTTCTTTAGAAAGCAAATCACTCATCCCACGTGTTAACGAACCACCACCTGCCATAACTATCCCTCTATCAACCAATTCTGCAGCAAGTTCGGCTGGTGTTTCTTCTAACACATTTTTTACCATCTCAACTATTGACCTTGTTGGCTCTAACAGCGCGGCTCTTATATCCTTGCTAGAAACACTTATAGTTCGCGGCAGACCTTGTGTTAAATCCAGCCCTTTCACATCCATTGTCTCTTCTTTCTGTAACGGGAATACAGAGCCAATCTGGATTTTTATCAGTTCTGCAGTTCTGTAACCAATTGCCAGATTATGATTCTTCTTGAAAAATGCTACAATCGCTTCGTCCATCTCATCACCTGCAATAGGTATAGATTTTGAGACCACCATCCCACCTAACGAAATCACTGCAGACTCAGTAGTTCCACCGCCGATATCTACAACCATATTGCCAGTTGGCTCATGGATTGGCAGTCCCGCACCGATTGCCGCAGCCATTGGCTCTTCTATAAGATGAACCTCACGCGCACCTGCCTGCTCCGCAGCCTCGCGAACCGCTCTACGTTCTACCTCGGTAATACCTGATGGGATTCCGATAACAATTCGTGGATGCAGTAATGTTTTTCGGGTATGTACCTTTTTGATAAAATACCGTATCATTTTTTCAGTAATATCAAAATCAGCAATCACACCATTCCTAAGCGGCCTTATTGCTTCTATAGATGCGGGTGTTTTGCCAACCATTTTTTTTGCCTCTTCACCAATCGCTTTTATTTCTTCCGTATCCTTGTCATATGCAACCACGGAAGGCTCTGTTAAAACTATACCCTGTCCTTTGAGATATACGAGTGTTGTCGCGGTACCAAGGTCAATACCCATATCATTTGAAAACAGTGCGAAAATAAAGTCAAACACGACAAAATCAGGTTAAAGGTTAAAGGGTAAAGGTTAAAGGGTAAAATATTCTGTCGTAATTTTAATTTTAACTTTAACCTTTAACCTGCCTTTTACCTGCCTCTATTCTACCAATTTCACAACTGCCATTTCGCTACCGTCAGAAATACGACGACCTAATTTATAAATTCTGGTATAACCACCCAGCCGGTTTTTATATCTTTCTGAAAGTGAACTAAACAATTTTTCTATGGTTGATTCTGATTTTATATCCTGTAAAACAAGCCGCCGATTAGACAATCCGCCTTTTTTGGATTTTGTGATAATTTTAGAAACGAATTTTACCAGTTCTTTCGCTTTTGGCAGTGTTGTTTTAACTGCTTCGTTTTCTATAAGTGAAACTGCCAGATTCCGCAAGGTAGCAAGACGATGCGCTGAAGTTTTGCCTAATTTTCTATATTTTGTGTATTTCATTTTTTTAACGAGACACCCAATTCTTTCAGTTTCATTTCTATATCTTCAAGTGATTTGCTGCCGAAATTTTTGTAAGCAAGCAGTTCCGCTTTGGTTCGCTGTGTTAATTCCCCAATCGTTTTTATATTCGCCCGTTTCAGACAGTTAGCTGCACGAATTGAGAGTTCCATAATTTCAACTGGCTGGTTCAAGATATTAGCGGCTATTCTGTCGTCTGTAGCGCTTGTTTTTATTTCCGTCTCTTTGCTGCTTTCTTTTTCACCCGCTTCTTCAAAACCTGCAAAAATTTTTACTGAATCGCTTAACAATCTGGCTGAATATGCAAGTGCATCTTCAGGGTTGACAGAACCATCCGTCCATATCTCTAAAATCAAGCGGTCATAGTCAGTTGCCTGACCTACACGTGTATTTTCTATTTCGTAATAGACCTTTTTGATTGGTGTAAATACAGCATCTATCAAAATAGTTCCAACCGGTTGGTTAGGTCGTTTGTTTTTTTCAGATGGTGAATATCCTCTGCCTTTTGCAACATCAATCTCCATCTCTAATGAACCGCCGGATTCAAGTGTTGCTATTGGCTGGTCTGTATTTACAATTTCAATATTTGAATTTGTCTGAAAAGCAGCTGCTGTAACGATACCTGCTTTAGTTACAGATAGTTTAAGCGTCTGGATTTCATCAGCATATAATTTGAACCTAACCTTCTTTAAATTCAGAATTATTTCCATCACATCTTCTACAACACCAGGTATAGTAGTATACTCATGCGCAGCACCTTTTATCCGAGTAGCAATCACCGCAGCACCCTCTAACGATGATAGAAGTATCCGACGGAGTGAATGCCCGATTGTATGCCCGTAACCTCGTTCAAACGGCTCAATAATAAACCTGCCATATGCCCAGTCAGCAGAAACCTTTCTCTCAACTGTTTTCGGCTCTACTATATCAGGAATCCGCATTTTTAAAAACCCCCAATAATATCGGCGATTAAGTGAATAGCAATTAAGCGATTAAGAAACAACATAGAGCGTAGCGAGGTTAAAGGTTGGCTTTCTGTACGCTATCCGCTCGCCTCTATTCGCTATTTGCTATTTGCTATTTACGCCTCTATATCACTTGCTATACAACTCTACTATCAATTGCTCTTTAGGTCGTTCAGGGTCGTAAGGAACAGCCATTTCTTCTCTAATCGGCTCTCTCACAATACTACCACTGAGCATATCCCCACCGCCCCCACCGCCCCCACCTTCAACAACCAGCCATGGTGCGATACCTTTTTTAGCAGAGTACTCTTGTGATTTTTTAACAAACAGATTGTCTTTCAGTTTATCTGTAAGTTGAATTCTATCGTTGACTCTGACCTGATATGATGGAATATTCACTATTCTATTGTTAACCTTTATATGCCCGTGAAGCACTAATTGCCGAGCACCATTGATTGAAGCACTAAAACCAAGCCGTCTTACTACATTATCAAGCCGCAATTCTAACGATAATAACAGATTGAAACCGGTCATACCTTTATGTTTTGCGGCATTATAAAAATATCGTCTGAACTGCCGTTCTAATACACCATAGATTCTTTTTACTTGCTGTTTTGCGCGTAATTGAGTGAAATACTCGGATGGTTTTTTTAGCAACTTTTTATGTGGACCTGGTATGCTTTTTTTCTTGATAAGCGGACATTTTGGTGTCTCGCATCTTTCACCTTTCAAGAATAACGGGAATCCTTCCTGCCTACATTTTCTACATTTTGGACCGATATATCTCGCCATTTTAACACAAGTGATTAAGTAATGGATTGCCACGAGCCAATGAATTGGCTCTCGCAATGACATTACTAACCACTAACCACTTATTCACCTGTTTATCACTGCCTCTCTATACTCGCCTTTCTTTAGGTGGTCTGCAACCATTATGTGGAATTGGAGTAATATCTTTCAGCGAAGTAATCATAAGCCCTGAATTCTGTAACGCTCTGATTGCGGTTTCTCTGCCACTACCGGGACCTGAAACGAAAACAGCAACCTGTTTTAACCCCATTTCTGCAACCCGTTTTGCACAGTTTGATGCGGCAATCTGAGCTGCGAATGGTGTTCCTTTTTTGGTACCCTTAAACCCTGAAGAGCCACTTGAAGCCCAGTTAATAACATTACCTTTATCGTCAGTAACTGTAATAATTGTATTATTAAACGAAGATTTAATATACACCCTGCCAGTAGTTGTAAATAGTTTCCGTTTTCCACCACGCCCACCACCACCCACGCCCACCACTTTTGATTTAGACCTTGTTGCAACCTTTGGTTTTGTTTCAGATGGTTTGTGTTCTTTTTCTATTGTTTCTGCTACCATTTCTTCTTCTTTTGTTTCTTTTGGTTTTTCGTCAGCCATTGTAACATCAAGTTAAAGGTCAAAATTAAAGGTATAAATTAAAATTACGACAGAATATTTTAACCTTTAACCTTAAACCTTTTACCTGCCTTTTACCTGCCTTTTTTTGTTTCCCTTTCTTTTTTGATTTCGGCTTTTACTGCACCGACTGTTTTTCGTTTGCCCCGTTTTGTTCGTGCATTTGTTCGTGTTCGCTGACCCCGAACAGGTAGATTCCGTCGGTGTCTGAGTCCTCTGTATGTCCCGATTTCTTGAAGCCGTTTGATATTACCAACAACTTCTCGTCTTAAATCACCTTCTACTTTATACTCAGATGCAATAATTGAGGCGATTTTGCTAACCTCGGTTTCAGTAAGATTTTTTACCCGTTTGGCTGGGTCAACCTGTGCATCAGCCAGAATTTTTGTTGCTAATACCCTGCCAATCCCGTAAATATAGGCAAGCCCGATATCTATTCTTTTCTCTTTTGGTAAATCAACACCTGCTATTCGTGCCATTGTTCACTCCGCTCTCACGCTGAACTGACACAGAACTTCTACACGGAACTGAAGCAGAATTATTCCGTGTCAGTTTCGTGTTTATGTTCCGCGTCTGTTCTGCGGTTTTTCTAGCCTTGTCTCTGCTTATGTTTTGGATTTTTGCATATCACAAATACAACGCCTTTACGTCTTACAATTTTGCATTTTTTACAAATCGGTTTTACTGATGACCTGACTTTCATTATTTCTCTCTGTATGTAATGCGGCCTCGTGTTAAATCATATGGTGAAAGTTCAACTTTTACTTTATCACCCGGTAGAAGCCGTATGTAGTTCAATCGCATCTTACCACAAATCCGAGCAAGCACAATATGCCCGTTTTCTAATTGAACACGAAACATCGCAGATGGCAACGCCTCTTTTATAATACCTACGACCTCTATTTTTTCTTCTTTTTGCATAAAATCACGAATAACTTCTCACGAATGTTATCCCGCGGGTGTTTCTATTCGGGTTAAAATTTCACAGCCATCTTTTTTTATTAATACAGTATGCTCAAAATGGGCAGAAAGTTTGTTGTCTGATGTCTCAACAGTCCATTTATCAGAAAGAGTCCTTACCTGCCAACTGCCTTGATTGAGCATTACTTCAATTGCGAGTGTTGCGTTTTCAGGAATTCTAGTGCCAACACCTGCTCTGCCATAATTAGGTATTTGCGGGTCTTCATGGAGTTCTCTGCCAATCCCGTGACCTACAAAATCTCTGACAACCGAATAGCCGTTTTGTTCAGCAGTTTCCTGTATCATTGCTGAAATATCGCCTATCCGAGAGCCTGCAACACATTTTTTGATTGCTTCTGATAATGCTAACTCTGAAACTTCTAAAAATTTTTTAACACTTTCTGAAACTGTTGCAACCTTAAATGTTTTTGCAGTATCACCGTAAAATCCGTTATAGAAAATGCCAACATCAATCCCGATAATATCGCCATGTCTCAATTTCTGTTCAGACGGGATACCGTGTATAACAACCTCATTCACAGATGTGCAAATAATACCCGGAAAACCGCGATAGCCTAGAAATGCTGATTTAGCACCAAACGATTTGATTGCTTTTTCGGCGATATTTTCTAACTCTTTTGTTGTGATACCGGGTATTATACTTTTTCCTACTTTTGAAAGAACTTCCACAGCAATTCGGCATACCTGTCGCATACCTAAAATCTCATCCGCCGATTTAGCATAAATCATAATTTTTAAATTTCGTGTTTTCGTGGTTAACAGTTTTTATATAATCAATGCTATATCCGCTGCAATCTCATCAACCGATTTATTGCCGTCAATAGAAATTAAAAGACCTTTGCTTCTGTAATAATCAATAAGCGGCTGCGTCTCTATGTAATATACTGACAGCCGGTTGCGGATAACTCTTTCGGTATCATCTTCACGCTGATAAAGTGTTCCACCGCATTTATCACAAATACCATCAGTTTGTGGTGGCAGTGTAACAAGATTATAGGCGTAATTACATGCTTTACAAATCCGGCGTGCGGCTAATCGTTGAACTATATTTTCTTCTGAAATTTCTAGTGATATTACCTTATCAATTTTTTTGCCAAGTGCTGCCAGTATATTATCAAGCCCTTTTGCCTGTGGCAATGTTCTCGGAAAACCATCCATCAAGAAACCGTTTTGACAATCTTCTTTTTTGATACGGTCTTCAATAATTTTAAGCACTATCTCATCCGATACAAGTGAACCCCTTGACATAATACTTGCGATTTTTTTACCGAGTTCGGTTTGCGATTCAACCGCTTCTCTAAAAATATCGCCAGTAGAAATTGACGGAAGACCTCTGCTTTTTGAGATAAACTCCGCTTGGGTTCCCTTACCAGCACCAGGCGCACCAAAAAGGATTAAGTTCATTTTATCACCGCCATTTTTCTCGTTGTTTTTATATCTGGAAAACCAGATTTTTTTGCTTCTATTGTAGAGACATAGATACCACTTGCTACATTGGAAATATCCCAAGGATATTCATAATAGTATTTTGTAGCGTCTGATTTTACATCGGATGAATATAACTCTGTGCTTTGAACAAGTTCACCTGCTATATTATACATTTTTATTTCTATTTTGTCAGCAAGCCCAACCTCAATATGTATTTTGGGGAATACACCTCGCTTCGCAGGATTGGGACATGCGTATATTTCACCCTTTCTGAAAGTAGTATCAGGTTCGGGTGTCATCTGCGGCTGTTGATACACAATCGCATAAATTGAAAAATGTAGAACATTCGCAGAAACGGTTTTTGCGTCGGTATCAACTTCGCTTTCAAGAACTTCATAATCATTTGTTGTTTCATTAAGAAGATATGCGATTTTCAGATTGTTTTCATTGAGTCCGTTCACATCCTGTGCAGTGTATGGTATTGTAATTTTTACTGGCTTATCAAATTTTTTATCTGACTTGAACTCATAACTCAAAATTGTTTGTAAGCATTTGCTTACATTCTTATTCTCAACTTTTCTCACAGAAAATAATGTCGCTTCTGCTAAAGTCCCTCCATCAATTTTAATTTCAATATTAGTTATCGGGTCTTTCAAATAGCGTAGTCAAAAAAGGTTGCTTAAAAAGCTCTTTGAAATATAATTTATCGTCGGAGAACAAGCACTTTTATAGTAAAATAATGGTGGCGCACGCCATTATTTGACCTATAGGAGGCTTGAAA
>JBFLWK010000060.1 GCA_040757695.1 Elusimicrobiota bacterium | reverse complement strand
TTATAAAACAACATTTTAAACCACAAGATTAACACAAGATTTACACAGATAATTAAAATTTTGATAATTTCTTACTTTTTTAATCTTGTGATAATCTGTGAAATCGTGTGGTTACAAGGTTTTCTTGGCAATACAGGATAATTTTTGTACAATTTATTACACCTTGGGGTTACTAACCTTTAGGTGTAAAAGGTGATTTATATGAATCCGTTTGTTTATGGTGAAGCAATCGCTGAAGCAAACTTTATCAATCGTGAGAAAGAAATCATAGAACTCTCAAGAGATTTAGTAGATAGTCAAAAACTGTTTCTTATCTCTCCAAGACGATATGGAAAAACATCTTTACTTCGCAAAGTAAGCGGTAATCTTAAAAAAAAGAAAGTAAGGGTGGTTTATATTGACCTTTTTAAAAGCCCTTCTTTAGAGCAGTTTGTAGGTTCGTTTGCAAAGGCACTTGCAGAAATTAAATCTGTAAGTTTGGAACAGACAATAAAATTTATTAAAGATTTTATCTCCAGTTTGAGACCACAGTTTACAATTGAACATAATGGTTCTTTTTCTTTAGGGATTGATTCTCTGCCTCCAAAACGTGAAACATATCAAACACTTGAAAATCTATTAGAATATCCTCAAAAATTAGCGAATAAAGAGAAAGTGAAAGTTGTAATAATGTTTGATGAGTTTCAGGAAATATCTAAACTCGGTGGTGAATCATTAGAAAAATTGATTCGTTCAGTTATTCAGCATCAACGAGATGTAGGGTATGTATTTTCCGGGTCTAAAAAAGATACTATGGGTGAAATGGTTACAAAACGGTCTCGTGCATTTTACGGGATTGGTCCGGTGATTTATCTTGAAAAAATTAATGAGCAGAAATGGGTAGAGTATTTAGGAAATACTTTTAAAAAAGGCGGTTTTATCGTCGGTAATTATGTAATAGATAAAATTATTTCTTTGGCTGACAATATTCCTTACTATGTTCAATGTTTTGCGCATGAAATCTGGGATTTATTTTTTGAGAAAAAGAAAATAGAATTGAATGAGGTTGATACAGCGTTGCTTTCAATTGTGCGTAAAAATACACCAACTTATCAAATGTTATGGGACCTTCTTCCTGCAACACAGAGACGGCTTTTACAAGGGCTGGTTATGTCTTCTACAAATAATATATTCGCACAGCAGTTCCTAATAAGGTATCAGTTAAATTCGCCATCATTGGTAAAAAAGTCAATCTCGCTTCTAATAAAAAAGGATATTGTTGAGAAAGAAAATACCAATTATGTTTTTACTGATTTGTGGTTTTCTGTATGGATAAAAAATACATTCTAAAAACCTTGAAAATAAGTGTTTCCGTATCGCTGGTTTTATTGGCTGTTTTGTTTCTTACTTGTGGTAAATCCTTTATCTGCAATCGCATACTTTCATCTTGCTGAAATTTACGAGGCACAAGGTGATATTGAAAAAGCAAAAGAAGATTTTGAAAAATCGGCTGATATCAATCCTGACGATTACATTCCGTTAAACCCACTCGGTATAATTTACAGCCAGAACGGAATGCAGGATGAGGCATTAAAATATCTAAAAAAGGCACTGAAATTAAAACCCGATTCTGTGGAGGTTAACTTTAATGTCGGCTATGCTTACTATTTAAGTTATAGGTACGGTGAGGCATTAAGAATGTTGGAAAGGGTGGTGCAACTTGACCCGAATTACAAAAATGCAAAGTATTTAATCTCGCAGATAAAAGGTCAAGGAAAATAATAATTGGACAAATTGTAAATCCTATTGACAAGTTGTCCAAAATAGATATAATAATTACGGAAATAATAATTCCAAATTTGGACTTAATATGGAAACTATAATACCGAGAATATTTACTCCGCAAAAATACAGTTATTTTCTTTTCGGGCCGCGTGGTACAGGTAAAACCACCTATCTGAAACAAAACTATCCTGATGCTGTTTGGATTGATTTGCTTGAAGCCGATGTTTTTCGGTCATATAGCGCCCACCCTGAACGCCTGGCTGAAATCGTTCTTGCCAATCCGGATAAAAACACCGTTGTAATTGATGAAATCCAAAGAGTTCCGGAATTGTTGAGTGTTGTTCATTTACTTATAGAAAAGAAAATAAAAAAACAGTTTGTCATAACAGGTTCAAGTTCGCGTAAACTTAAAAGAACAGGAACTGATTTGCTTGCAGGACGATTGATAAAAAAAACGATGCATCCTTTTATCGCCGCAGAGTTAGGCAAGAAGTTTAACCTGAATAACGCCTTGAATTATGGTTTATTGCCGATTGTGGTTTCAGCACTGGAGCCGTCCGCCGTCTTAAAGACATATGCAGCCTTATATGTAAGGGAGGAAGTGCAGGCGGAGGGATTGGTTAGAAACATTGGGAATTTTTCGCGATTTCTGGAAGCAGTCAGTTTTTCGCACGGTGCTGTTCTTAATATCACAAATGTTGCCCGCGAGTGCGAAGTTGAAAGAAAAGTTGTTGAGGGATACATAACAATACTTGAGGATTTGTTGTTGGCGTTTCGCCTGCCTGTATTTACCAAGCGCGCAAAAAAGGTTGTTGTATCACATCCAAAATTTTACTTTTTTGATGCTGGCGTCTACCGCTCGCTTCGTCCTGCAGGTCCGTTAGACAAACCTGAGGAAATCAACGGATGTGCGATTGAGGGCTTGGTTGCCCAGCATCTCATTGATTGGAATGCATACAGCGGTGAGAAAAATAACATTTATTTCTGGCGGACATCCTCCGGCTCGGAAGTCGATTTTATTGTTTATGGCGAATCTGTATTCTGGGCGATTGAAGTAAAAAATAGTTTAAAAATTAAACCCGAAGATTTGCGTGCATTAAAAAGCTTCAAGGAAGATTATCCAAAAAGCAGTACCTATCTTCTTTATCGCGGAAAAGAGCGTTTAATGAAAAACGGGATACTATGTCTGCCGTGCGAAGAATTTTTATTAAAACTGAATCCAAAGAATAAAAAAATACTTTAAGATGAAAGCCAGAACTTGCTTGACAAATTTAGTATAATTTTGTAAGATATTGACCAACAAAATTAGCATTTTGAGGGTTAAATGGCAAAAATTTTTCAACGAAAATTGAAATCATTGTTAATCAAAGAAATAGAAAAACCGGGTATCGTATTAGTTTTCGGTATGCGGCAGGTAGGTAAAACCACTTTACTTACGGATATATTCGGCGGACTTAAGGCAGAAAACAAAATCTTTTTGGATATTGAAAATCCGCTTAATCAGAAAATATTTGAAGAGCAAAATTACGATAATATTCTTTCAAATATGAAGCCACTCGGTCTAAACCAAACCCATCGGATGTTCATATTTATTGACGAGATTCAGGTTGCGCCAGAAATTGTAAAACCTGTTAAATATCTCTATGACCATTATAAAATAAAATTTTTTCTCACCGGTTCAAGCAGTTTCTATCTGAAAAATTTATTTCCTGAATCATTAGCAGGCAGAAAAATAATCTACGAACTATATCCATTAGATTTTACAGAATTTCTCATTTTTAAGGAAAGAAAAAAAAGGTTTTCAGATAGTTTTTTACAGAAAGCAAAAAATAAAAATAAAATTGCGTTTGAGACCTATTCAAAACTTTATGACGAGTATTTGAATTTCGGCGGATTCCCGGCAGTTGTAATTGAAGAAGACACTGAACGAAAAAAAATGATACTGGCAGATATTTTTAAGTCATATTTTGAAAAAGATGTTAAGGTACTCGGAGATTTCAAAAACATAAACAATTTCAGAGATATAATTTTACTGCTTGCTGGTAGGACGGGCTCAAAATTGGATATTTCAAAAATCGCATCAGAAATCGGGGTTTCAAGGGAGACAGTTTATTCATATTTAAACTTTTTAGAAAAGACATATTTTGTTTCTTTTGTCAGCCCGTTTTCCAAAAATATAAACGGTGAAGTAAGATGCGCTAAAAAGGTGTATTTCTGCGATACTGGAATGCTGAATTATCTTGGTAAAATTCCAGACGGTACATTATTTGAAAATGCTGTGTTTAATACCCTGAAGAAAGTAGATACTATCAATTACTACCAAAGATACAGAGGTGCAGAGATTGATTTTATACTGAATAAAAAAATTGCCTTTGAAGCAAAAATGAAGTCATCGGATATAGACATAAAGAGATTAAAAAGAATAGTATCAAAGTTGGGCTTAAACGAGTTTTATATTGTTTCAAAATACTTTGATAAGAATACTAATGTTATTTCTGCTCAGGATTTGTAAAATATGTCCCGCAAATATATTTTACTGATATTACTTTTTGGTTTTCTTGTATATTCTAATACACTGAAAAATCCGTATTTGTGGGACGATGGGCTTTTTATACAGAACGGCAATTTTATAAAAAGGTTTGAAAATTGTTGGGTTTTCTTCTCGCCAAAAAACTATTTTAAGTACACGCAGGATTTCACCTACCGCCCTTTACCTTTTTTGCTACATATAGTTAATTACAAAATATGGAACACAAAACCCGTCGGGCACCGTATTACAAATGTCATATTACATATCGCAAATGCTGTTTTGGTCTATTTTCTGGTTCTGTATCTTTTGAAAAATAATTTCGCTGCTTTTTTAAGCGGACTTTTTTTTGTTGTGCATCCTGTAAATACAGAAGTTGTCAATATGGTCTCGTTTGTAGAAACGCAGTTATCAACGCTGTTTTTTCTTTTAGCATTTTTGTTGTATGTATACCTTAGTAGTCGGCAATTAATTGCCGACTACTATTATTACTACCGTTTTTCTGTTCTATGCTTTTTTCTGGCTGTGTTTTGCAAAGAAACCGCAATAACGCTTCCCGCAATTATAATTTTATATGATTTAATTTTACCACGAAAACATTTATTTTACCACGGAAGCACGAAAACACGAAATTTGGACTTTTTTCGGAATTTCGTGTCTTCGTGGTCAAAAAAATATGTTCCATTTTTTGCCGTTGCGGTTTTTTATTTAGTTGTCAGGTTTTTTATATTCAGACATCCGACGGAAGCAACTATAAAATATCCCGGCAATAGTTTTATTACAAATATCAAAGCCATACTCGTTTATTTAAGCGTAGTTTTTTCACCGTTTAATTTAAGCGTTGAACACAATATAAAAGTCCCGACGACATTTTTAGAACCACGGGTAATTTTTGGATTTTCTGTTGTAATAATTTTTTTGGTAATCTCAATTTATGTATATAAAAAATCTACTTTCCTCCGTCCCCATTTTTTCTGGCTACTCTGGATACCAATAACTTTTCTCCCGACTTCAAATATAATCCCGATGCAAAACATAGTTGCAGAAAGATACCTGTATCTACCACTTATAGGGATTTGTGTGTTTGTGGCGGTGTTATTAGATAAAATTGGTAGACGGCAATTAATTGCCGTCTACGGAATGGCGGGCTGTATTGTTATATTATTGGCTGCAATGACGGTTATCCGTAACCGTGACTGGAAAGACGATTGGACATTCTATTTGAAAACGTTGAAACAAAATCCGGACAGCCCAGGCGCAAATATAAACATAGCGATGATGTATGCCAAAAAAAAGGATTTCAATAAAGCGATAGAACATATCAATACCGCTCTTAAAATGGATCCGGATTATGTTGATGGACAAGCCACGCTTGCATCTATTTACCAGGATTTCGGATATTTTGACAAGGCACTTGAAATATATCAAAAAACTGTTTCTGAAAAAAAATATACCTATCACAAGGCGCCGTTTTTTAATCTCGGCGTAATTTACAAAATCAAAAAGCAGTATACAAATGCAATCAAAAATTTTAATAAGGCAATTGAACTTAACCCGCTTTCTTCAATTTCATATTCTCATCTTGCCGAAATTTATGAAACACAGGGCGATATTATTAAAGCCAAAAATTATTTTGAAAAATCGGCTGATATCAATCCTGACGACTATATCGCATTTAATTCAATTGGTATAATCTACATTCAAAAAGGTATGCATAACAGGGCGTTGAAATATCTAAAAAAGGCACTGAAACTGAAGCCCGATTCTGTAGAGATAAATTTTAATATCGGCTACATATATTTCTTGACTTATCGCTACGGTGAAGCATTGAGAATGTTAGAAAAAACACTTCAATTAAACCCGAATTACGAACGAGCAAAGTATCTGATTTCACAGATTGAAGGAACAGAAAGATGATAATAAATAAACATCTGTTGATTATAATTTTCTTGGGATTTCTTATATATTCCAATACGCTTAAAAATCCTTATCTCTGGGATGACAAGTATTTTGTTGAAAAAAACAATTTTATAAAAAGTTTCAAAAATAGCTTGGTATTCTTTTCACCAACCAAATATTTTAAGTATACATATGACCAAACCTACCGTCCTTTACCATTTCTGGTTCATATGGCTAATTACAAAATCTGGAATATAAATTCCGTCGGACACCGTATTACAAATATCATATTACATATCGCTAATGCTGTTCTGATTTATCTGCTGGTTTTTTATATTCTGAAAAACAATTTTGTTGCTTTCTTAAGCGCTCTTTTGTTTGTTGTGCATCCAGTAAATACAGAAGTCGTAAATATGGTCTCGTTTGTAGAAACGCAACTGTCAACGCTGTTTTTTATGTTTTCATTATTTTTTTATATTAAAAAAACCCATATCTCTTATCTTATATCTCCTATCTGTTTTTTTCTTGCTGTTTTTTGTAAAGAAACCGCTGTCACTTTACCTGCTGTGCTCATTTTATATGATTTAATTTTTGACAAAAGCCAAAATAGAAAATCTTTTTCTACTATCTGTCATTCGTCATTCGTTATTCGTTATTTTTTTATTATAGCGGTTTTTTATTTAGTTGTTAGATTCCTGATATTCAGACATCCAACGGAAGCGGCCATAAAATATCCCGGCGACAGTTTCATTACAAATATCTTTGTAATGTTAAAAGCCATACCCGTTTATTTAAGCGTAGTTTTTTTACCGTTTAATTTAAGCGTTGAGTATAACATAGAAATTCCGGCAACTTTATTTCAAGCACCCGTAATTTTCGGGTTTCTGTCGGTAATTGTTTTTGTAGCAATTTTGATTTACACTTATAAAAATTCAAAAAATCTGTTCTTCTGGTTAATGTGGATACCAATAACTTTTTTGCCGACTTCAAACATAATCCCGATGCAAAACATAGTTGCAGAAAGGTATTTGTATCTGCCGCTAATAGGGGTTTGCGTGTTGTTGGCAGTGTTATTAGATAAAATTGGTAGACGGCAATTAATTGCCGTCTACGGATTGGCGGGCTGTATTATCGTATTATTGGCTACAATGACAGTTGTCCGCAATTTAGATTGGAAAGACGATTGGACATTCTATTCAAAAACACTGAAACAAAACCCGGAAAGCCCAAGTGCAAATTTGAGTATGGGTGCAATATATGCTCACAAAAAAGATTTTAAGAACGCAATAGAACTCATAAGTTTTTCACTTCAACTTGACCCGGATAATATAAATGCAAAATGGGCACTTGCTTCAACCTTTTACAAGGCAGGTGAATATGATAAATCTGCAGAACTATTTAAAGAAATGGCACAAGAAAACCAATTTCAATATGGTAAAACACCGTTTATATATCTTGGCTTAATTTATAAAATAAAAAAGGACTACAATAAAGCAATAGAAAATTTTAATAAAGAACTGGTTGTAAATCCTTTATCTGTAAGCGCATACTTTCATCTTGCTGAAATTTATAAAGCACAGGGTGGAAATAGAAATGTTGAAAAAGCAATTGAGTACTACCAGAAATCAATTGAATTAAACCCGAATTATGAAAAAGCAAAAAAATGAACCTAAAGAATAACCGACACTTAAACATCATCTACATTATCTCGATAATAATAATCACAATACTTGTTTATTTACCTTCTTTTAAGGTGCCGTTTATATTAGACGATATAGCTAAAATTGTTGATAATCCAGATATAAGAAACTTTAAAAATTTGAAAACAAAACTTATATATCCTTACAGTAAAAAGCATGTGTGGGAAAGAAATGACCCTTCAAGACCTGTAGTATATTTAACTTTTACCCTGAATTATTTTTTTGGTAAATTGAATCCATTCGGCTACCATCTGGTTAACCTTACTGTCCATATATTTAATGTTATTTTGATATTTATCCTGACAAAAAAAATAATCTCATTTCTTTCCCAATATCCTAATTTCCCAATTTCCCAATTTCAATTTTTCTCTTTTCTTGTAGCATTATTTTTTGCTGTTCATCCCGTAAATACCAGTGCAGTAACATATATCTTTGGTCGGTCTGTAGTTCTGTCAACTTTTTTTTATCTGCTTGCTTTATTATTGTTTATAGAAACAATCAAAAAGTATTCCTTAATCTCTCAATCTCTTAATCTCTCAATCTCTGTCTTATGTTTCATACTGGCACTATTTTCAAGACAAGATGCAGTCACACTTCCAGCGATAATATTGATTTTTGATTGTATTTTTTTGTCTGATTATAAGATATCAGAACTCCTAAAAAAAAGAAATATCATATTCCCTATTGGACAATACTTGTTTTGTTTTTGTTATTTAGATACTTTTATTTTGGTAAAATTGGTGATTTAGAAGCAAGCAATTTACCCAGCCCATTATTGTATTTTATAAATCAAGTTTATATTGTATTAAAATATGTGTGGCTACTTCTTGTTCCTATTGGACTCTGCATTGACCGAGGTTCATATACTCCAGTAAAATCAATATATGAATTTAAATTTTTGATATCAGGAGTAATTATTATTGGAATATTTATATTCACATTGCTTATTTTTAAAAGGAAAAATAACATCTTAAAAATATTACTGTTTTCTATTCTGTTGTTTTTCATTACACTATCACCAACTTCCAGTATTTTGCCGGCTACAAGTGTTATGGTGGATAATCGGTTATATATTTCCGGATTTGGATTTTATCTAATTTTGATTTATTTTTATCTTGGAATAATTAGTCGTCTGAAATATAAGTGGCTTCCGGTAGTTCCCGTTTTTTATTTTTTATTCCTTGGCATAACAACATATAAAAGAAATCAAGTTTTTCAACAACCTGTACTTTTATGGGAAGAGGTTATTACTAAATATCCTCATTCAAGAGCATACTATAATGTCGGTATCTTTTACTTACGGCAGAAAGAATATAATAAAGCATATCAGTTTCTTCAGAAAGCTATTGAAATGGATCCAAATTCTAAATATGCATATAATGCACTTGGCACTTTATATTGCGATCAAAAGAATTATAATAAAGCAATTCAATTATATCAAACATCTATCAAAATAGATCCAGATTATGCATTAGCACATTATAATCTTGGTGTTGTATATCACAAACAAAAGAAATATAATAAAGCAATTGAAAAGTATCAAGAAGCAATTAAACTAAATCCAACTTTTGAAAAAGCATATTCTAATCTCGGGGTATTATACTATACTCAAAAAAAGTATAATAATGCATTAGAACAACTTAAAATTGCATTAGACTTGTTTCCTGACGATCAACAGGCTAAAAAGGCAATAAATATCATTAAATCTCTAAAAATATCAGAATAATTTCAGCCATAACATTTGTATCAGTAATATCACATTATGTTAGAACGAATATCAAAGTATATCCTTATTTTTCTGTCGTTTGTGCTGCTTATTTCATTTCTTATTAGAAAGGTAACTGATTTTGATATCTGGTGGCATCTTAAGACAGGCGAATATATCATCAAAAATCATACCATCCCGCATTCTGATATTTTTTCCTACACAGCATCAAAAAAGGAATGGATTGATTCGCAATGGCTTTTTCAGGTAATTGCATATAAAGTTTACGAATTCACAGGTATAAATGGTCTAATTTTTATGCAAGCGTTTATCATATCAATCACATTACTGTTTTTATTCAAAATTTTCTATCAACCAAAAAATTATCTTGTCGCTGTTTTTATATTTTTATTAACGGTATTAACCGTCAACGAACGATTTTTAATCCGTCCTGAAATGTTCAGTTTTTTGTTTATTGCTTTATTCTTTTTTATTTTGGACTTATACAAACAAGGACATAGTGAAAATACTATCTTCTTACTGCCTTTTATACAACTATTATGGGTAAATATACATTCTCTGTTTTTCGTTGGGAATGTGATATTATTTATCTATATCATAGCAGCGATTATTGACAAAAAGATAGTATCCCAATTCAGGACCGATGCTGTATTACTATCTAACAGGCAGATTATTAAATTAGCAATCGTTGGAGTTCTTGTAATTCTTGTCGGTTTTTTGAATCCATACACTATAAGAGGTTTTTTGTTTCCTTTATTTCTGTTCAAAGAAATATCTACAACAACAATATATAAAGAAATAATTACTGAATTCCAGCCGCCTTTTTCAGGGCATTATGAAAACAGTATAATACTTTTTTACAAAATATTTATAGTTTGTTCTTTTCTCAGTATTGTATTAAATATCAAAAAAATAGATACCGCGCAAATTTTGTTATATGTTTCGTTCCTGGTTCTTTCAGTACTTGCTCGTCGTAATATCGCATTGTTTGCATTGATATCAGCACCGATAACAATTAACAATTTAAACAATCTATCTTCTTTTTTCTTGAGAAAAACAAAAATAAGGATAATAGTATCATTATTATTATGTATTCTCATACTAAAAATTATTATGTCTGTTGTGTCTAATAGATACTATATTTCAGAAGGAAATTTAACTCAAACTGGTTTGGGTGTCTCGGAGTATTCTTATCCGGAAAAAGCACTTGAGTTTGTCAAAAATATCGGGTATAATGGAAACATATTTAACGATTCAAAGTCCGGTGGATATTTTATATGGAAATGCTATCCTGCAATAAAAGTTTTTATAGATGGTAGACTTGAAGTTTATGGAGAAGAATTTTTTGTTTTTAGGGAGCAGATTCTTGAAAAATCTAAACCGTGGAAAGAACTGGAAACCAGATATAATATAGATTGTATTATTATATGTCATTATTCTCGTGAGGCGAAATGTTTATTATTTGACCTTTATAGAAATAAAGATTGGGATATTGTGTTTTTAGACGAGAATGCATCCGTATTCCTAAAAAAAATACCAAAAAATAAGGCAGTTATTGATAAGTATCACATTGATTTACAGAAATATATTGTTAAAGGATACGAAGATTCCATTTATGGATGTTTCAGCTTGGCTGGTTTTTATCTTAAAATCGGATTATACAAAAAAGCAGAACAGGAATATAAGAGATTGGTTATAAAATACCCAGAATATAGTATGATATATTTCAATCTTGGTTTGGCGTATAAACGAACGGGAAAAAACGAATTAGCAAACGAAAATTTCCAAAAAACTTTAGAATTTAATCCCTGGTGGAACAAGGCAAATCAGCATATTTATTATACATCGGCATATTATATCGCTAACTTCTATTACAACTCAAAACAGACCGATTTGGCAATGAAATACTATGTGAAAGCAATAAATCTGGGTTCTACCTATCCGGAAAATTATTATAATTTAGCAAAAATCTATTTTCACAAAGGCGCTCCCAAACAGGCAGTTAAAGTATATAGACGACTATTAAAGAAAAAACCAAATGATTCTACAGCATATCTTAATTTAGGAATCGCTTATTTCAAACTTCATAATCATAAAAAAGCAAAAAAACAATTTGAGAAAGTATTAGAAATAGAACCGGATAACAAAAAAGCATTAGAATATCTGTCTGAACTTGATGTCTATTAAACATGGTTATTTCATTAACAACATTTTTCAACAAAAAATTAATTGACTATTTTACATGGCTTGCAGTTATTAGTATTATATTATTAACTGCTACTATCCGTTTACGGCTATTGAGCATCCCACTTGATAGAGATGAAGGAACGTATGCGTATATAGCAGATCTTCTACTTAAAGGCAACCCACCTTATACGCAGGCATACGCAACACGATTCCCAGGTATCTATTATGTTTATGCATTTTTTTTCTTGTTATTTGGTCAGAATTCTTTATCTATCCATCTGGGGCTGTTGATTGCAAATGCAGTTAGCGTACTGCTGATATTTCTAATTGGGAAACATTTATTTGTCCGATGGACTGGTATAATAGCAGGTGCGGTATATGCTATTATCACGCTTAATCCAACAGGATTAGGATTTTCAGCTGAATCAGAACATTTTGTGGTCTTGCTATCAACATCTGCTATCTTAGTAATGTTAATCGCTATAGATTCTAACCGTTTATTCCACTTCTTTCTTTGTGGAATACTTTTTGGTTTAATGGCACTGCTAAAACAAAATAGCATAATTATATTTTTGTCTTCTATGGTATATATCATTTTTGTTTTTTTAAAGAAAGAAATTCTACCACGAAAAAAAATGGCTACAAATGTCTTAATAATCCTTGCAGGATTTATTATACCCATAACTATTATTTGTATTTATTTTATTTATAAAGATAATTTTGGTAAATTCTTTTTCTGGACAATAACATATGTAAAATATCATACTTTTGGAATATCTCTTATTCAAGGATTAGAGAATTTTTTATCAGTGTTACCACTTGTAATTCCTTCATCATTATTGTTGGTTTATTTTGCAATGCTGGTTGGAGTAGCGTCATTTTTTGTAGATAAAGATATCAGAATTCATCTGCCTTTTATTTCACTGTTTACATTCGGCTTATTTCTATCAATCTGCACGCCTGGTTTATATTTCAGACCTCATTATTTTATTGTTTTCCTTCCTGCCGTGGCTGTTCTATCAGGATTGGGAATTGTCTTTATATATAAGCTTCTGGCTGAGATAAAAAAACCAGCATCTGCTCTATTTGTATCTGTAGTGTTTACAATTATTATGTTAATCTTACCATTGATAAAAGAAAGGAAATTTTTGTTTTGTATGACTCCTGATGAAGCATGCCGAAGAATCTATATAGGTAACCCATTTCCTGAATCACTTAAAATTGCAGATTACATAAAAAAACATACAACTGAAAATGATAGAATTGCTATTATTGGTTCGGAACCACAAATTTATTTCTATTCGGATAGAAATTCGGCAACGAAATATACTTGTATCCATAGGGTCGTTGATACAAACGAAGTTGCATTACA
The DNA here is from genome assembly GCA_040757695.1 of Elusimicrobiota bacterium. Classification (NCBI taxonomy): domain Bacteria; kingdom Pseudomonadati; phylum Elusimicrobiota; species Elusimicrobiota bacterium. The sequence continues at coordinate 977 of JBFLWK010000060.1, read as the reverse complement.
AATGCAGAAAGAATTGATAACTGAAATTGAGTCTGCAAAACCTAAATATTTAATCTTTGCTAATGTTATAACATCATGGTTTGATGTTTCAAATCAATCAAATAAACCAATTTTAGATTGGGCAGTAAACTTTTTGGAGAAACATTATAATCTTGATGGTATAATTGATATTCTTTCAAACGAAACACCAGAATTAACCGTATATAAATGGGGGAGTGAAGCAGTGAACTATTCGCCACGCTCAAATTGTTTCCTGTGTGTATTCAAAAAGAAATGATGAACAAATATTTTAAACTTTTCTTAATAAGTTTCACAGCACTTTTTTTAGAGATTGCGTGTATAAGATGGTTCAATTCCAATGTGGTAATGATTTCTTATTTTTCAAATTTTGTGCTGTTGGCATGTTTTTTAGGTACGGGTATTGGATTACTTTTAAGCACAAAAGAAACCAATTATATTGTCTTTTTTCCGTCAATCTTTTTAATACTGTGCGTGATATTCTTAAAAGTTATTATAAGTATAGATGTTAATTCTGATATTAGCGTGTACTTTACGGGTCCCGGGGTATCTAAAGGCATACCGCTTTACAGTGCAAGCGCCTGGTGGTTTTTACCGATAGTATTCATATTAACTACAACGATGTTTATTTCTTTTGGTCAGGAAATTGGACGGGCTTTTGAGCACTTAAAACCGCTTGAAGCGTACATAGTGAACATTTCCGGTTCTATCTTGGGTGTTACATTGTTTACCATTATGTCATTTTTTAACAGCCCAGCAATTATCTGGTTTATTATCGTATTCATTCCTGTTACATTGTATCTTTACCGAAAAATACTCTTTGTTTTTAATGTATTTACTGTAGTTTGGCAAATTTCCCATTTCTCTAATGAGAAATAGGGTGGTCTGATTCATCAGACACGCTTGCTAATAAATGCTGAGACATATTATAAAGGAACCTATAAAAAATTGACGTGAAA
>JBFLWK010000059.1 GCA_040757695.1 Elusimicrobiota bacterium | reverse complement strand
CATTTCTTTTCTCCTTTTTTTACTAATTTCAGCAAAGCGCATTTCTACAAATTTCTATAAGTTTCTAATCTCTTAATCTCTCAATCTCTGTTTTTTTTCTTGACAAAATTTATTTTTTTGGTATAATTTTTAATATGAATAGAATCACTATCAATCCTAAAGTTAGATTTGGTAAACCTTGTATCCGAAATACAAGAATTGCAGTAGCAGATGTCCTCAATTTGCTGGCGGCCGGTTATTCTGCATCTGAAATTCCTGCTCAATATCCTGGAATTACCAAACAGGATGTTCTTGCAGCAATTGAGTTTGCTACAGGTATTGTAGAAAGTCCGGCTAAGATTCTTCAGCAAGTTACCTCTCATTCTGCAAAATAACCACGAAAATACCCCGTATAGAAAATCTACGGGGTAAACTCCACTACGAAATTTATGATTAAGATTTTCGCGGATACTTGTGTTCATACTGATGTAGTTGTTGCATTGCGAACCGGTGGATTTAATGTTATCCGAGCACAAGAAATCGGTCTGACCACCGCTTGTGATGAAAAAATCTTCAGGTACATTAAATCTAACAGGTTGATTTTGCTCACTTTTGACAGGGATTTCGGTGACTTCTCCGTTTTTGACCCTACCGATACTTGTGGTATTGTTATTGTCTATATTGAACGAATGAGCAGAATGCAGATTATTAAAGAAACGGTTAAATTTTTTCATAAAACTGAATTGAATTCCCTGCGAAATACTCTTGTAATTATTGAACCTGACAGAATCAGAAAAGCTAAACCATCTCAATAGATTTCAAATACTTTGTTTGTCATTCCCGAATGCTCGAATGCTGTTATCGGGAATCCAGTTATTGTGTTATTTTCGTAAGTGAACCAATTCAACCCTGTCCCCTAAGCCCTCTAATTACTCGTTGTAGGACTTCGCTGAAATGCTATTTTGTTCCCATCAGGTGACCATCTCGGATGAAAATCACCTACAGAATTATTTGTTAGGCGGGTCTGATTACTTCCGTCGTCATTCATTAAGTAAATTTCATAATTCCCATCACGATAACTTCTGAATACAATCTTCGCACACAGAAAGCAGTGGGTGGTGAGGAAGAGGAGAAAGGCGGAAATTAGGAAATTAGGAGATTGGGAAATGAGAGATATTGAAACGAGTTCGGCATGACACAATTGTGTTAGATTGCTTTGAGATTGCTTCGTCGCTAACGCTCCTCGCAATGACATTTACGGTTTGTAGTGATAATTTTTTCATAAACGCTCCTTGCCACTTTGAAAAACAAAAAGGGCGATAAATCTATCCTCGGCAACCTAGCGGGAAAACCGAAGAGTTGACCATCGCCCATTGGCGACGGTCTTTTCTTACCGCTAGGTTAGAGGATTTTTTCCTCTTTAAGGAAAAGACCTAAAAGCTATTCGCAAAGAACAGAATATATTTTTATTTTGCAACAGCAAATTCTAAAACAGGAATTTTAATATATTTTTCAACTTGTTGTCGTCTATGGTAAAGTTCATCCATCTTTTTAGAGACATCACTTCTGAAAAATTTTTCACCACATTGGTGGCAAACGCCAGCTGGGATGCTTTTAATAATAAAATGTTTCCCACTGCGTCTGTAATCAAACTCAATTTTCTTCTCTACTACTTTACCACCGCAATAGACACAATCTGGATATTTATTCTGCATTTTTAGTTCCTCCTGCTCTTTGTTTTGGTGTAATCCATTTCGGTAGTTTTGGCAAATATACTGTTATTATTACTACTTTGTTTTGCTTTACTCCACAGATTGTATGAATTACCTTCTTTCCTGAATAACATAGTATTAAGCAACTATGCCCTCGTCTGTCTTCTGGATAATCTTCAAGGATTTCTCCATTAAGTATTGCTTCCTCAATTTCTTCAACATCTATGTTTTCCTCTAACCTTTCAACTTGGGCATGTTCCGAAATAATGTATTGGCCATTTTTTACTTTTGTTTTTATTTCATTAAGCAAATCAGGATATATCATCTAATAGTGAAAAAGGTTAAAGGTAAAAAAGTAAAAGTTTTTTTATTTTCCCAGCGTTTAAGGTATGTCCCAGAATTGCTGCATATGAAGCAGGGAGTGCGCATTCATCAGCGCCTGTATCTATAAGTGCCAGCACCCTCATTTTTTTATCTGTGTGCGGATTAATAATCACAACTGGAAGCCATGGACGGAGAATATCATCTTTACTTAATTGACTAAACGGTCTATCTTTAATTTTCATTTCAATATATCTGCACCATATTTTTTGATGGTACAAATAGCAAAACAGGGTCTTGAACTCCTTTTTTTATCGCAATTTTATATACCTCTTCCGGATTTGTTCCATTAGCAACGACAACGGGTTTTTTGAAATCCTTTACAGCCACATATTGACCGTTATATTTTTTTCCTTTGATTAAAACATGTTTCATAATAAAGAAACCCCCTTATTTTTTCTTGGCGGATTTTTTGATTAAATCCAGTGCGATTACATTTCGCTGTATCTGGTTTGTTCCCTCGTAAATCTGTGTGATTTTTGCATCTCGCATCATTTTTTCAGCAGGATATTCTTTCATATAGCCATATCCACCGAAAATTTGGACTGCATCAGTTGTAACCTTCATAGCGACATCAGATGCAAAAAGTTTGCACATTGCGGAAGCGCCTGAAATATCTTTATCGCCTCTATCAATCGCCCGAGCAACCGAATAAACCAGCGCCCTTGCCGCTTCAATTTCCGTTGCCATATCTGCCAGAATATGCTGTATCGCCTGAAAACTTGAAATCGGATGACCGAATTGTTTTCTTGTTTTTGCGTATTCTACGGCTTCATCTAATGCGCCTGATGCAATGCCTAATGCCTGTGCTGCAACGCCCGGTCTTGACTGGTCAAGTGTTTTCATCGCAACGATAAATCCAGCACCTTCTTTGCCTAACAGATTTTCTTTGGGTACTTTACAATCCTGAAAAATGAGTTCACAGGTTGCGGAAGCGCGGATGCCCATTTTATTTTCTTTTTTGCCGAATGAAAATCCGGGTGTCCCTTTTTCAACGATAAATGCAGATGCACCGCGAGAGCCTTTTGTCTTATCAGTTATTGCAATGATTGTATAAACCTCTGCAACACCGCCATTTGTGATAAAACATTTTGTCCCGTTTAAGATATAATAATCTCCTTCTTTTTTTGCTGTAGTTTTAGTTGCGCCAGCGTCACTACCTGCTTCCGGCTCTGTCAAACCAAATGCTGTTAATATCTCTCCTTTTGCGATTCTTGGCAGATATTTTTTCTTTTGCTCGTCGGTTCCGAATAAAATTATCGGGAATGTGCCAAGTGCGGTTGCAGCAAGTGCAAGTGCGATACCGCCGTCAACCTTACAAAGTTCTTCAACTGCAAGGCACAACTCCATTACTCCGCCACCGAAGCCACCGTATTCCTGCGGGATATAAAGCCCCATCAAATCTACGTGTGCTAGTTCTTTTACAATTTCCCATGGGAACTCACCGGTTTCATCATAATGTTGCCGAACTGGTTTGATTTTTTCCTGTGCTACTTTGCGTGCTAACTCAACAATCATTTTCTGTTCGTCAGTTAAAAAATAGTCCATATTATCTCCTTCGGAGAGGTTAAAAATAAAAAGTTAAAATTAAAATTACGGCAAAATATTTTAACCTTTAACCTTTAACTTTTAACTTTAATAAGGCGTTTTTTGCTGCGTTCTGTTCTGCTTCTTTCTTTGATTTTCCGATACCAATTCCAAGTTGTTTTTTGCCTATATTTACAGCCACTTTAAATATTTTATCATGGTCAGGTCCTTTTTCTTCAAGGACTTTATACACTGGTATCATTTTATATTTTGCCTGTATGATTTCTTGTAAATCCGATTTAAAATCAGACGGGCTGAGTTTTTGTCCATCTAACAATTTATGAATAAATTTTTCGGCTGTTTTATAGCCACCATCAAGAAACACAGCACCGATGATTGCTTCCAGTGCGTTTGCTAAAATGGACTCTTTGACTCTACCGCCTGTTGCTTCTTCGCTTTTAGATATTTTTATAAATTTGCCAAGTTCAAGTTTTTGTGCAATCGGATAGATACTTGTTTTACTTACTGCGGCTGATTTTATTTTTGATAATTTTCCTTCGTCGTAATTCGGGTATTTTTTGTAAAGATAGACGGCAGTTGCGGTAGATAAAATCGCATCACCCAGAAACTCCATCCGTTCGTTATACTCTTTCAGGTTGTTTTCTATCGCATATGATTTATGGGTAAGTGCGGTTTCTAACAGGGCGGGATTTTTGAATTTTATTTTTATTTTCTTTTCCAACTCATTAAGCATATCTTTTTTATTCGCTTCGCTCACTATAGGCGGGGTGTGATACTTCAGGTTTTGACAGGCGGACTAAAGTCCACCTAAACCTTCGTATCTTTTTACTGCCAGTGTTGCGTTATGCCCACCGAACCCCAGCGAATTAGAAATCGCAGCGTTTATCTGTTGTTGTCTTGGTTTATTTGGCACATAGTCAAGGTCACATTCCGGGTCAGGAAACTCATAATTGATTGTCGGATGAATAATCCCGTTTTCCATACACAGTGCTGTTGCGATAAGTTCTACCACGCCTGCGGCACCTAAAAGATGTCCCATCATTGATTTTGTTGACGAGATTGCTAATTTTTTTGCGTGTTCGCCAAAAACCTTTTTTATTGCCATTGTTTCTGTTTTATCGTTAAGTTCGGTTGATGTGCCGTGTGCGTTGATATAATCAATATTTTCTGGTTTCAGTTGGGCATCTTCTACTGCTAACGCCATACATTTGGAAGCTGCGACTGCATTCGGTTCTGGTGCAGTCATATGGTATGCGTCGTCGGTAGCGCCATAACCTGCGAGTTCGCAGTATATTTTTGCACCTCGTTTGATTGCATGTTCTTCCGTCTCAAGAATTACAATCCCGCCACCTTCGCCCATAACAAATCCATCTCGTTGTGCATCAAACGGTCGGGATGCTTTTTCAGGTGCGTTATTTCTTGTTGAGAGTGCTTTTATTGAACAAAACCCGGCAAATCCAAGTGGAGTAATTGACGCTTCAGTTCCACCGACGATTGCAACATCCATATCACCATACCGCATTAACCGCAGTGCATCACCGATACAATGTGTAGAAGATGCGCAGGCAGAAACCATTGAATAATTTGGTCCTCTTGCACCGAACATCATTGCGATTTCTGCAGGTGCCATGTTTGAGATAATCATCGGGATTAAAAATGGCGAAACTCTTGAAGGACCTTTTTCAAAAAGTGTTTTTGCCTGTTCTTCTATTGTCAGCATTCCGCCAATACCACTGCCGACAATCACACCGCATTTTTCCGGGTCTTCTTTTGAGAAGTCCAGTTTTGCATCTTCTACTGCGAGTTTTGCAGCAACGACTGCATACTGGACGAACTTATCCATTCTTTTAAGTTTTTTCTTATCAATATAATTTTCAGGCTGAAAGTTTTTTAGTTCACAGGCAAATTTTGCTGAATAGTTTGTTGTATCAAAATATGTAACAAGTGCTGATGATGATTTGCCTTCTATCAAAGATTTCCAAAACTCATCAAGCCCTATCCCTATAGGCGATACTACTCCTAGTCCGGTAATTACAACCTTCTTATGCATAGAACCCCCAATAACGGCAATTAAAAGTTTAAGGTTAAAGGTTAAAATTTTTGGATTTTATTTTGATTTATACCTTTTTCTTTTAACCTGTATTTATTGTTTTGCGTGTGATTTAATATACTCAACTGCTTGACCTACGGTTGTGATTTTTGATGCTTCTTCGTCGGGTATTTCAAGTCCGAATGCCTCTTCAAGCGCCATCACAAGTTCTACAGTATCAAGTGAGTCCGCACCTAAATCGTTTATAAACGATGCCGTAGGTACGACTTTTGCCGCATCCACACCCAATTGTTCCGCTACAATTTCCTTTACCTTCGCTTCCACATCAACATCTGCCATAAAACACCCCCATAAAGGCAAGTTAAAAGTTTAAGATTAAAGGTTAAAATGTTTTTGTAGTAATTTTAATTTTAACTTTTAACTTTTTACCTGCCGCTATCACATATACATTCCGCCGTTAACGGAAATTATCTCGCCTGTAATATATGATGATTCGTCACTACACAAAAATGCTACAACATTTGCGACATCCTGTGGCTCACCTAGTCGCAAAAGTGGAATTAAATCAGTCAATTTTTTCTTCTGGTCATCGGAAAGTTTATCAGTCATTGCAGTTTTGATAAATCCCGGCGCGACTGCATTTACATTTATATTTCTTGATGCTAGTTCTCTTGCTAATGTTTTTGTTAAGGCGACAACTCCGCCTTTTGATGCTGAATAATTCGCCTGTCCGGCATTTCCCATCAGACCTACGACTGATGCGATATTAACAATTTTGCCAGAACGCTGTTTCATCATTATTTTTGCAACCGCTTTTGAGCAATTAAAAACACCTTTTAAGTTGATTGCCAGAACCTTATCCCATTCCTCGTCTGACATTCTAATTAATAGATTATCTCTGGTAATTCCTGCATTATTAATTATTATATCAATTTTTCCAAATTTTTCAACAGTTTTTTTTACCATCTGTTCTGTTTCTGCTGATGAGGAGACATCTATTTTTAATGCGAGTGTTTCTATATTTTTTAATTTTGTAATTTCATCTGCGATATTTTTTGCAATTTCTTCTTGAACATCAACAATCACAACCTTACAGCCATTATCTGCAAGTTTTTCAGCAATCGCTTTGCCAATACCCTGTGCCCCGCCTGTAACTATCGCAATCTTGTCTTTTAGTTTCTGTTCACACATTTTATGTTCCTCCCCCAAATAAACTGAATTGTCTTTCATATTTTAAGTTGTTCCAATGTTTGATTTAGTGTTGTTTCGTTTTCTATGTTGAATGTTTTTGTTTCTGGTGAGATTTTTTTAATCATACCGGATAAAACATTTTTAGGTCCGAGTTCTACGAATGTAGATACACCGTTAGATATTATTTTATTTATAGAATCATTCCATAATACTGGTGAAGCAATCTGTTTGGTAAGTTTTTCTGGGATTTTTGAGCCATCTGTTGTTATTTCGGCATCACAGTTTGTAACAACTGGAAATTTCGGATTATTAAAATTATATTTGTTCAGTTCTTCTGCCATTTTTTGTGCGGCTTCTTTCATAAGAGATGAATGGAACGCCCCGGAGACAGCAAGTGGTATTGTTTTTATTTTTTTCTTATTCGCTTCGCTCACCCCCGACTGAAGTCGGGGGTTACATAGTTCTTTTGCTTTTTCTATTGCTGTAATTTCTCCAGAAATAACAATCTGTCCAGGCGCGTTAAAATTTACCGCCTCACAAACACCCGTTTTTCCTGCTTCGGCACAAATTTCTTCAACAGTATTTTTTTCAGCACCTAAAATAGCGAGCATTGTGCCTTTAGTTCTTTCGCAATCAGCTTGGATAAATTCTGCACGTTTATTGACAAGTTTCAAGCCGTCTTCAAACGATAGAACATCTGCTGCAACCAGTGCTGAATATTCGCCGAGGCTGTGTCCTGCGGAAAGGCAGTGGATAGTGGATAGTGGATAGTGGTTAGTAAAAACCTTAAGGCAGGCGATACTTGTGATAAATACAGCAGGTTGGGTATGAATCGTTTGGGTCAACAAATCCATCGGACCTTCAAAAATAATTTTTTTTAGGTCATATCCAAGAATCTCGTTTGCTTTATCAAAAACTTCTTTTGCAACCGAATATTTCTCATAAAACTCTTTGCCCATTCCGACATATTGCGATGCCTGTCCTGGAAAAACAACTGCAATTTTAGCCATTATTCACTCCTTACTCCCAAATATCGCCCGAATATCAACCCGAATGAACCCGAATACAAACAAATAGTTATTCGGGGTTATTTGGATTTTGATTCGGAAAATATTCGTAATTTACAATTTTATTACTGTAGCACCCCAAGTTAATCCGCCGCCGAAAGCGACGAGAACCACGATATCGCCTTTTTTTACTTTGCCCTCGTAAATTGCCTCTTCAAGAGCAATTGGTGTTGTTGCCGCGGATGTGTTACCGTATTTCTGGATATTCAAGAAAACCTTTTCCATCGGCACATTTAATTGTTTTGCTACTGCTTCTACAATTCTGACATTTGCCTGATGTGGAATAATAAGTTTCACATCGTCGCAGGTAATACCTGCCAGTTCAATTGCTTTTCTTGCTGAGTCTGCCATTGCCCGAACGGCAATCTTAAAAAGTTTATTACCTTCCATTTTCATAAAATGCAGTCGGTCGTCAACTGTTTTATGTGTTGCTGGATTTCGTGAACCGCCGCCTGGTATATACAACAAATCGCCCAGGTTACCGTCAGCGCCAAGATATGTAGAAAGTATATCGCTTGAAGAATCGGTTTTTTTTAACACCACCGCACCTGCACCATCGCCTAAAAGCACACAGGTATTTCTATCCTGCCAGTCGGTTATTTTAGTAAGTGTTTCAGCGCCGATGACAAGTATCGTTTTGTAACTGTCACATCTTATTAAATCTCTCGCCATAGCGATTCCATAAATAAATCCGGAACATGCTGCGGCGATATCAAATGCGCATGCGTTTTTTGCAGCGAGCCATTTTTGGACAAAACAGGCAGTTGATGGAAAGAGCATATCCGGTGTAATCGTTGCTACAATTATTGCGTCAATTTCGTCAGGTGTGATATTTGCTTTTTTGAGTGCCCGTTTTGCTGCATGAATTGCCAAATCAGAAGTTGCTTCGGTATCTGCAGCGATTCTTCGTTCTTTAATACCGGTTCGTGTTGTAATCCACTCGTCTGTCGTCTCAACCATTTTTTCTAAATCAGCGTTTGTTAAAATTTTTTCAGGCAGATATGAGCCGATTCCAATAATTTCAATTCCCATTTTCACTTCCCCCGTCGGTCAGATGACTGACCTTCGCGATTTCAGTTTTTATATTTTCAATGATATTATTTTTTACTGATTCAATTACAACATGGATTCCGTTTTTTATCGCTTTAGAATTTGAAGACCCATGCCCGATAATACACACACCATTAACACCCAGAAGCGGTGCGCCACCGTATTCGTCATAATCAATTTTCTTTTTGATATGTTTGAATACGCTTCTTAAAATAAGCGCCGCAGTCATGATACGGACAGGACTTTTTTTCATCTCATTCTTGATTAGTTGAACTAAAAACTCAGCGACACCTTCACCAAACTTCAAGACAACATTCCCGACAAAACCATCGCAAACAATTACATCAACATTTCCTTTATTTATATCTCGGCCTTCAATATTGCCAACAAAATTAAGTTCTGATGCTGCCAAAAGTTTATAAGTTGCTGAAGTCAATTCATTCCCTTTTGACGCTTCTTCGCCTATTGACAGCAAACCTATTTTTGGATTTTCTATTTTTAACAAATTTTTTGAATAGACAGAACCCATTATTGCAAACTGTAACAGGTTTTTTGGTTTTGAGTCAACATTTGCGCCGACATCAACTACCACACAAGGTTTTTGTAGCGTCGGAAAAATGGTTGCGATTGCCGGCCGGGCAACACCTTCTATTCGCTTAAGAATGATATGCGCCGTTGCGTTTATAGCCCCGGAGTTTCCGGCAGAAAAAAAACCATCAGCGGCTCCGTCAGCAACGAGTTTTATTCCTTTTACTATTGATGAATTAGGCTTTTTTCTGAATGCGTCTACAGGCGAATCATCCATCGTAATAACTTCTTCGCAATGCATTATTCTTATCGGCAGGTTAGATACTTTTTTATTTTTTTTGAGTTTTTCAGTAATCAGAGTTTCATTACCAGCTAATAGTATTTCCTCGCCATATTCTTTTGCTGCGTCTATTGCGCCTTCAATAACGACATCAGGTGCCTTATCACCGCCCATTGCATCAACAACAATTTTCATAAACGCAGATTACACAGATGACACGAAATGTCATTCCCGAATGTCTCTATCGGGAATCCATAAACACTGATTACACAGATATTTATAAATTTTCATTTTTTGGTTCTATCAGTGTTCATCAGTGTTCATCAGTGGTTTCATTATTTACGCTTCGTTTCTTCTTTGGTTTTTTTTTCTTTGATTTTGATAACGGAAACATTATTGTAAAACCCGCATTTCGGGCATACATGGTGTGGCAGTTTTAGTGATTTACACTGTGGACACAGTTCTATATTTGCTGGTGTAACTTTCCAGTTTGCCCTTCTTTTATTCTGTCTTGATGTAGAATGTCTTCTTTTTGGATTTGCCATAAAATATAATCTCCTTTTATTCCCCACTTTAGTGGGCTTGTTTATTTTTCTGTGTTTTCAGTGGTTTCATTATACTTTTCTAATGCAGATTGTCAAGCAGTTTTTTTGTTTCCTTTGCTATTACAAAAGCCTCATTGGTAGGGATTACAAAAATTTTTATTTTTGATTTTATATCAGAAATATCCATCTCTGTACTTGTACAACAACTGTTTTTTTCATCATCAATAATTATTCCCAGTGATTGCATGTCAGCCAGAATTTTTTTACGAATATGTGGCGACCTTTCGCCAATCGCTGCTGAAAAAACAATATAATCACAGCCGTTGAGAATACCGATATATGAAGATATATATTTTTTGACACGATAGCAGAACAGCTCAATTGCAAGTTTTGCCTGTTTGTTATCCTGTTCAGATTTATGAATAAGTATTCTCATATCGCTGCTTATTCCTGATATACCCAGAAGCCCGCTTTGTTTATTTAGTAATGATTGAATATCACTTGTTTTTAATGCCTCTCTTGACATAAGGTGAAGTGGAATGGACGGGTCTATATCGCCACTTCTTGTTGACATTATCAGTCCTTCAAGCGGTGTGAAACCCATTGATGTATCAACCGACTTACCGCATTTTACTGCGGTTACACTTGCACCACTGCCAAGATGACAGTTTATTATTTTTAATTTTTCAATCGGTTTATTTACGATTTTAGAAAGTCGTTCTGTTACATACTGATTAGAAATACCATGAAACCCGTATTTCCGTATACTGAATTGCTGATATAATCTATAAGGTAAGGCATAGAGATAAGCGTATTCAGGAATTGACTGATGGAATGCGGTATCAAACACAGCCACCTGTGGAATACCCGGAAGCAGTGTCTCAATTGCTTCAATACCTTTTACATTATGTGGATTATGAAGTGGTGCAAGATCATAATATTCTATCAATTTTTTTTTAACATTTTCATCAACAATTACAGGCTCAGTAAAATACTCGCCACCGTGCACGATTCTGTGCCCAACTGCATCAATTTCTTTTATATTTTTTATAATTTCTGTTTCAGATAAGATAAAAATTTTCAGTATTTCGTTGACTGCTTCGGTATGGTCTTTGGCGACAATTGGCTGTTTAGTTTTTTTGCCGTTCTGAAAATGTTCAAGAATTGTACCTTCGGTACCAATCGCTTCAATCTGTCCTGCTGCAATACATAATTCATTGTCTATATTACAGAGTTCGTATTTTACCGATGATGACCCGCTGTTTAAGACAAGAATCTTCATTTTTTTTCCATCCAGTCATCATCGTTGTAACTAAAAAGCTCGGTTTCATTAAAAAAATAGTTTATTTCAAACTGCGCGGTCTCCGGCGAATCTGATGCATGAACTATATTTCGTCTGTCATTTAAACCATACAGATTTCTTATAGTACCTTTTTCGGCTTTTTTTGAATCGGTATTACCGATAATTTTTCGGACTTGCTGGATTACATTTTCGCCTTCTAAAACACACAGAATAACCGGTGCAGACAGCATAAATTCTCTGTAAGGTTCGAAAAAAAATTTGCCTTTGTGTATAGCATAGAAATCGTCATACATTTGTTTTGTAAGTTTAAGCATTTTTAGCCCGACAATTTTGAATCCTATTGTCTCAAATCTGTCAAGAATTTTCCCTACCAATCTTTTGCATACACCATCCGGCTTGATAATAACAAGTGTTTTTTCCATAAATTTTTAATTTTTCATTTTGCATTTTTAATTGCCTTTATAATTTCATCTGCCATTTCAGATGTTTTTGCACTGCCGCCCAAATCGTATGTTACAACTTTTTTTTCTGCGATTACATTCGCTACTGCGTTTTCCAATTTTTTTGCAGTTTCTTTTTCGCCAAGATATTCAAGCATCAACACAGCTGATAAAATCATTGCAGTTGGATTAACCTTGTTCATACCTTTATACTTGGGTGCTGAGCCATGAACCGGTTCAAAAAGTGCGATTTCATCGCCGATATTTGCCCCGGGCGCAATTCCAAGTCCGCCAATAAGTCCTGCACATAAATCTGAAATTATATCGCCGTAAAGATTTGGTAAAACCAGCACATCGTAAAGTTCCGGTTTTTGGACTAATTGCATACACATATTATCAACAAGCCGTTCTTCGTATTCAATGTTTGGATATTTTTGGGCAACCTCTCTTGCCATCTCAAAAAAAAGCCCGTCGGTAAATTTCATAATATTTGCTTTTGTAACTGCTGTTACTTTTTTTCTGTTATTTTTTACAGCGTATTCAAACGCAAATTTTACAATTCGTTCTGATGCGAACTGAGAAATAGGTTTTATGCTTATTGCCGAACCGGTTCTGATTTTACCATTTGATAATTCTATTATTTTTTTTGATTCATCAGAATCAGACGAAAACTCTACACCTGCATACAAGTCCTCTGTGTTTTCTCTTACAACCACGAGGTCTATATTTTCATACCCCCCTTTTGATTTGACGCCTTTGTATGATTTACACGGCCGCAAACATGCATATAAATCAAGTTCTTTGCGTAATGCAACATTGACAGACCGAAAGCCGCTGCCGATAGGAGTTGTGATAGGACCTTTGATTGCGACTTTATTTTTTCTGATAGAAGCGATTACATTATCAGGCAGTGGTGTGCCGTATTTTTCTAATATATCAGCACCTGCTTCCACAATTTCCCAATCAATTTTTACACCAGTGGCGTCTAACACTTTTTTGGTAGCATTTGCAATTTCCAGTCCAGTTCCATCACCAGGTATTAATGTAATTTTGTATCCCATAATAAATATTTTACCAAATTCCAATTTTGTAATCAAGAAAAATTTATCATTTTAGTTTTAGTAAATCTTCTTCTATTTTTTTTGCAAGTTTTAAATCATATCGTTTATTTGCTAAAATCAATGCTTTTTCCCAGAAATTTTTTGCTTTGGTTTTATCACCTTCTAAAAAATATACCTGTCCAAGTAACGCATATGTTTGTGGATAATTCGGATTCATTTTACTGGATATGAGTAATTCTTTTTCAGCCATATGTATCTGGTTTTTTAAGATATAGATATTGGCGAGTGTATTTCGTGCCTTTGTAATAAATGGTTGTATTGATAGTGCTTCAATAAATTTGTTTTCGGCTTTTGTAATATCGCCTGAATCCAGCGCCTTAAAGCCCTCTTTCATTTTTTCATATCCTTTTAGATAATTTTCTTTATTTTCAGTAATTACTTTGTATACTTTTGTTACTTCCTTTAGATTTGAATAGAACAGCAGGTATCTATTTTTATCACAGTGTACGATTTCTTTTACAGATAGAATAGGAATATTTACACCACATCCTATCTGCGCCTGTTCAGCAGAAAAAAAGGCAATGAAATATATATTTTCCTTTAATAGTTTATAGTACAAATCATCATCCATCAAATAGTAGGGTGTGAAGGGAATTGTATTTAATCCTGTGTAAAGTTTGAATGTTGTAGATTTGGTTGAAAGTATTTTTGTTTCTTTTGGTATATTTATTTTTGCAAAATTATATGTTTCGTTCGGAAAAAAGTTTTTTATATTTTTTTTCGTCAATGACAGTTTTGCAGTTTGTATATCTGCCATAAGACACCATGGTATAAAAAATGTCAGAAGTAAAAGAAACTTTATTTTTCTAAAAATTATATGGATTCCGAGTAATACAAAAAGAAAAATCCATGGTATTATTGGAAAAAGGTAACGGCTGCTTTTGAAAGACATAAACATAAAAAAAATTAGATAAATAGATACATAAATTTTTTGAACAGTATTTATTTCCTTATTAAAAAAACCAACGATTAAAAGGACCGATATAA
>JBFLWK010000058.1 GCA_040757695.1 Elusimicrobiota bacterium | reverse complement strand
TGTGCTTTATGAGGAAGTGTTATTGAAGAGCCGTGTGTGGGCAATCTGCAAGCACGGTTCTGCGAGGGGCACGACAGCCCGATAGGGCTGTCACCACAAGGAGGTTATAAAGATGTCTACTCAACATAAACAATTAAAATTTTTATTGGTAATTTTTAATTTTATATTTTTAATTTTTAATTGCCTTTATTCTATTCCACCTGCAGGTGTTGTGACCTCTATTGATGGTGATGTGCAACTTTTACCATACAAGAACGATTCCTGGCAGTCAGCAAAGGTAGGTACATTTTTGTATGAAGGTGATACAATAAAAACATTAGAAAAATCGTATACCGCAGTCACACTTACAAATGGTGGTGAGATGAAAATAAATCAAAACACAGAGTTTTCATTTGAGATTACCTCACAGATAGAATCGGTTGGCTCTCAAATAAAGGCGAAAATGGGTCAGATATGGTCAAAAGTTAGACCTAAAACAAAGTTTGAGATACATACACCTGTTGCAATTGTAGCGGTTCGCGGAACAGAGTTTGATATAAACTTAATTGGTGGGAAGTTGTATCTCGCGGTTTATGAAGGGAAAGTCAACTTAAAAAATAAATACGGTGAGGTTGATGTAAAAGCGGGTGACGAAACATCTGCTGGTGCGGACACGCCACCAGAGCCACCGAAAGAAATGAAAAAGGAAAAACAAGAAAAAAAATGGCAGGAAGAAAAAATCTCTAAAGGCTCTATCAAAATAGAAACAAAAACGACAAAAATAGTATGTGATATAGCATTTGAGTTGATAGTTTCAGTATACGATGCAGATGGCAAACTTGATAAAACTGCTAAAAACGAAATTACTGTAAAATCGGATTCAACCGCAATGCTGTTTTCAGCTGACAGTATGAATTGGAACAAGAAGCAGAAAATAATTCCTGCTGACGGTATAGCAAAATTATACGGAAAAGTTTCGCTTGATGGACTCCATTCTATATTTGCAGTTGCAGAAAACTACATTGCTGGCAAACTTGATGTGTTAGCCACGCAACCAAAAACAAAAAACCTTAAACTAAAAATGAAATCAGATACAGGTGAAAACGAACTCATTCTTAAATTCAAGAAAAAAGAATAAAAAAATTATATATGGGTGATGTAATCAACAAATTTTTATGTCGCTCTGCTTCAAAAGAAAAACCACAGGAACTACAGCTCTATTTTGATACAGGTTCACCGAGAACTTTTGTGAAACAAAGTATAGCATTGAAAATGGAAGCTATTTCCAAACTACCACAACCGGAAGAATTTCATGGGCTTGGAAATGGCAATTTTTTTGCTACACATATTATCCGTTTGCAAATCAAAATGCTTGATATTTGGATTCCACATCTTTGTTTTGTTGTCCCTGACAATGTTTTAGGTATGGGGTATGATGTTCTTGTAGGACATGATTTCCTACAAATTTATGATATTTCTGTACAGCCGAAACGGAGAGAAATTATTATTCGCAAAGAAGCGCTAAAAATGGCATTACAAGTTAGGATTGCCAAGGGCAAGAAACTACAAAAAACTGGTATAATGTAATTTCACGTCCTTGGCGTGATAGTATTGAAATCTGTACATTAAAATTAGCCAGTTTGTAGCCGACCTTTAAGGGTCGGCTACTTTTTTGTTGACTTTTTGTAATTTATTTTATAGAATTATTGCAGGAGGTTGCTATTTATGAAAACAGAAAAGGATGTTCTGGCGATTGTCAAAAGGGAAAATGTCGGGTTTATCAAATTATGGTTTGTGGATATTTTAGGGCAGTTGAAATCATTCACAATCACACCGAGAGAACTTGAAGGCGCACTTACTGACGGAATGGGATTTGATGGCTCGTCTATAGAAGGGTTTGCACGGATTTTTGAGTCGGACTTAATTGCGAAACCTGAGCCTGAGACATTCGCTATTTTGCCGTGGCGTTCCCAGGAAGAAAAAGTTGCGAGAATGTTTTGCAATATACTGGATCCAGACGGCACACCCTACGATGGCGATACCAGATATATTCTGAAAAAAAATCTGCAAGAGGCAAAAAAATTTGGATTCACATATAATGTCGGGCCGGAATTGGAGTATTTTTATTTCAAGACGGATAAATCACCTGAAATTATAGATGAAGGCGGCTATTTTGATTATGTGCCGTTAGATGAAGCGCATGATTTGAGACGAGAAACGGTTCTCTATCTTGAAAAAATGGGTATCAAAGTTGAGTACTCGCACCACGAGGTCGCACCATCACAGCATGAAATTGACCTCCGATATGCCGATGCATTAACAATGGCTGATAATGTGATGACCTACAAGGTTGTGGTCAAGCAGGTTGCATACTCAAAAGGGTTTTACGCAACATTCATCCCGAAACCGTTATACGGCGAAAATGGTAGCGGAATGCATACGCATCAATCACTTTTCAACGGTAATAAGAACGCATTTTTTGATACAAAAGATAAATACCATTTATCACCAATTGCAAAACAGTTTATTGCAGGTGTGCTAAAATATGTTGCCGAAATCTGTGCTATAACCAACCAGTGGGTGAATTCATATAAACGCTTAGTTCCAGGCTATGAAGCGCCGGTTTATATTTCTTGGGCAAGACGAAACCGGTCCGCATTGGTTCGCGTGCCGATGTATAAGCCCGGCAATGAACTCGCAACCCGAATGGAACTGCGTTTCCCGGACCCTGCCTGTAATCCGTATCTTGCATTTTCAGTGATGCTTACCTGCGGGCTTGAAGGTATCAGAAAGAAATTGACACTTCCAGAACCAGTAGAAAAAGATATTTTTCATATGACTGAAGAAGAACGACAGAAAGAAAAAATAGTTTCACTACCGGGTTCTTTAATTGAAGCGATTGAAATTGCGGAAAAAAGCGAACTGCTTAAAAAAACACTTGGAGAACATATATTCAACAAATTTATTGAGAACAAAAAAATAGAATGGGATATGTACCGCACACAAATTACCGATTACGAAATAAAAAAATATCTGCCAATTTTGTGAATAAATGGTAACCATACAGATAATTTCGTATAATCTGCGATAATCGTGGTGTCTTTAATTGACCGATGCACAAAATCACGAATTTTTAGACGGAAGCGTTAACTTATTAATTAATTAATTAATTCGTTAATTCATTAATTTGTTAATTTTTTTCTTGTGAATCTGCGTTCTAAAAATGAAAAAAAACTCAAACAATGTAATTTCTGCACTCACTAAAATTTCGCAGGCAATAACTTCAGAACTCTATCTTGACGATATACTGAAACTGATTGTTACCGTTACTGCCCAGGCGCTTGGCTCAAAAATATGTTCGCTGATGCTTCTTAACGAAAAAAACAAACTAGAAATCAAAGCGACACAATCAATTTCCGAGCAGTATCTCAAGAAGCCACCACTTAGAGTTGGCGAAGGTATAGCAGGCCAAGTCGTTAAAACCAAAAAGCCAGTTGCTGTTTTAGACATTTCTAACGACAAAATTTTTAAGTATAAAGAAATAGCAAAAAAAGAAGGGCTTGTATCAATGCTTTGTATCCCACTGGTTGTAAAAGGAAAGGCAATTGGTGCAATTGATGTTTATACCGCCAAGCCACACAGATTTACAAAAAAAGAGATTGATATACTCACAACTATCGCAAACCAGTCAGCTGTTGTTATTGAAAACACAGAACTAATTGTTAAAACGAAAGTTATTTCAGAAGAACTGGAAACCAGAAAACTTGTAGAGCGTGCTAAAGGTATTTTAATGAGAAAGAATAATCTATCTGAAGAAGCAGCCTACCGAGTTATACAAAAACAGGCGATGAACAGACGCAAATCAATGAAAGAAGTTGCAGAAGCAATCCTTATAATGTCCGACATTGAAAAATAAAAATATACAAAAATATACAAATTAGGCAGGTGTTATCTTTTACTTGACACTATGCCTTCATTGGAGGATTTATGTTACAAAATGCAACTGTTAGAGAATTCAGTTTTGATAGCAGGAAATGGCTTTTGAGAATTATAGGTGGTTTGATAATTAGTTTTTTGGCAGTTTCTGTTTATGCGAATGTGCCAAAGGCGATACTTTCTAACCCTGCGGAAGGTGAGAATGTTGTTTCAACACATACAATAGTGTTACAGGTATCCAGATATAACATACCAACAACTGTTAGTTATTACTATCGGAAGCAAGGTGTTAGTGATTGGACATCTATTGTAAGCACAAGTTGTAGTAATGAGTACTGGCAATACGATACTGTAAGTGCCCAGTCGGTTTGGATGTCTTCATTCACATACATCTGGCATGTTAATCTTGATAACGATACTGTATATGAATTAAAAGCAGTTGCTTCAAATAGTGATGGCACAGACCCATCACCACAAATATCATGGTTTAAGGTAGAAAGAAATCCGGTGGCAAGTTTTGGGCTTTATACTGCTACTACTCCTTGGACTGCTGTAACTTCGTATAATGGTATATACTATGTCAAAGCAACTATACCGCTGTGGATTAGAGTAGATTTTTCATATACCAGTAACAGAGCAAGTTATGATGTGCCTAATAACCCAACAATGGAAAACGCAATTACACCAACTGTAAGTATCACACCACTTAATAAATCAGCAATAACGCCGGTTTCTGATTCCTGGCCTTCTTCTACACGATATATTTGTAAAACAAGTATTGATACCAATACAGGTGATGGCGAGGCGACAATAAAAATTACAGGTGCCAAAGATAACAAAAACGATACAATGGAAAACTTCAATGGAAGTTTCATAATTGATACAGTATCACCATCTGTTATAAAAGTAGAAGTTGATGAAGATGGTAATGGTTCTTTTACTGATAATAACGGCTATGTTGCAAATGGTGAGCAACCAAGTATTTATGTCACATTTAACGAACGAATATACACTTCACCTGCTGGATTCGCTTATTTTACACCAAGTGGTATGAGCACAGTTCAACTTAACTGGGGAAGTTTTGTAGCAGGTACTGACCAGACAATATGTTATTTTACTGCGCCATCTGCGATTTCAAACACAACAGGCGATGGTCCTGCAAGTTTTGAACTAAAGTATTCAACAGATATTGCCGGGAATGTTATTTCTCCATATACGCAATCAGACCTGTTCAATATTGATGGAACAGCACCGCAAGCACCTGTTATCTCTACACCGGTTGCAGGCGCTGCTTTTGACCCAGGGTCTATCATTACAGTAACTTTACAAGACCCAACAGATGCAGATATTAGTTTTGCTTCGTTTACAGCTGCAGGTGGGAATTATTATGCTGATTATACACCTCCATATCAGGCAGCATTACTTCTTCCGGAAGGGTTTAATGGAGAAATACGAACACAATATTTTGATAAAGCAGGAAACAAATCAACTTCACAAACGGTTACTGTTTCTATTAACCCCGCAATTGATAAAACAGCGCCACTGGCAAGAGTTACTGCTATCGGCGGTACATTCCCGAATGTTACACTTACTGCATCTGTAAATACTACAAATACTAATGTTGAGAAAGTAGTGTTTGAATATTCAACTGGTAAAACCAACTGGATAACTATAGGTACGGATGCTAATAATGCTGATGATTTTAATGATGTAGTATGGGATGTGAGTTCTTTATCAAGCGGGAATTATTATCTGCGTGCAACCGCAACTGACTTAAATGGTAATACTGACACATCACCATCTATTGTAGATGTCTATTTATCAAAAGAAGCTGGGAATGTAACTATTACAGGCTCAGCCGCAAAAGCGGATACTACTTACAATGTTTCTGCAACTTTAGATACTACAAACAAAAAGGTTGATATTGTTATAACCTCTACAAATACACCAACAGTTACTGTTGAGCTATATGATGTGGCTACTTCTTCATATGAATGGATTTTACCGTCACAAATAACTGTAGGTGGTTCTGAAGGGAACTATACCGCATCTGTATCAAGTGATTTCATTACCGATAATACACGCGGTCGTGTTATCGTAACCGCAAAGAATGCTAATGGCGAAGTTATGCAAAGACAGTGCATATTTGGTGCTGTAAAAATTGATGCTGCAAAAGGTGCAAACTTAGACTGTGATATTCCATATGGTGTTGATGTTAATATCCCCGCAAACGCTATAAAAAGTAATACATCGCTGATTATGAAACCTGTAGAAACACCAGCATCTACTCAGGAAGGGATAATACCATTTGGACAGACATACGATTTCTCGTTTTTAGATGGAACAAAAAATTTTGCACCTATCACACTAACATTTAATTATCCGACTACAGTTAATAATTTGTTTGTAGGTTCAACCGCAGAACAAACAAAACTGACTGTCTGCTATTACGATGGTAGTAAATGGACACGAGATAAAAATGTTGAGCATAACAATGCAACAGCAACAAGTATAGATGTTAAAACAAACCATTTCACAAAATTCTCTATTGTTGCAGATTATGCGAAACCTAAAATCAGTTCTGTTAAGGTGAATGGTGCGGTAGTTACTTTTAAAGGAACTGACGAAGGCGTCGGTATAAGCACTGGGAACTCATATCTAAGAGTAAATGGGAACAACTATTCACCAGCTTATAATTCTGATACTGATGATTTGGTAGTTGATGCAGAACTTACTGATGCAGGTGATTATCCATATATCCTACATCTTCAAGATAATGTAGGTAACTATACCGAACTGAGCGGTGTAATATCTTATACAACGACACTTGAAATCGGCGATGCTCATAACTATCCCAACCCGTTTGATCCTGATAAAGAAGATACAATAATACGGTTTACAATTTCAGAAGATTCTCGTATTACAATCAAAATTTATGATTTCAATGGTGATCTTGTATCTGTAGTAACAAGAAATGAAGCGTGGGGTAGCTGGGTCAAGGAGACCCGGTGGGGTGGGACAAACGATAATGGTAAAAAGGTTGCTAACGGCACATATTTCTGTGAAATAATTGCAAGTGGGTCCCAAGACAATGTAGGTAGAACCGTCCGCGAAGTGATTAAAATCGTAGTTTTGCGTCGGAAATAAAATTTTACATTCTACGACACTTTAGCATCGGTTCTAAGACTTTAGCAGGATTTAAGACTTTAGTCTTTTATAAAACTCTAAAGAGTTAATTCCAAAGTCTAAAGACTAACAAAACAATCTATCACAATTTTTCACTTTTAATTTTAAATCTTCAATTAAAGTGAGGGGGGATAAGATGAAAAGAAATTGCTTGTTACTTGTTACTTGTTACTTGTTACTTGTTGCTATGACAGGTTCTATTTTTGCTTGGGAAATAAACACGGAAGAAGAAACAGGCGAGGCAGGTGGTGCGGCACCATATCTTAAAACAGGCATTGGCTCTCGGGCGCTCGCTATGGGTTCTGCTTTTACTGCTGTTTCAGATGACGCAAGTAATGTCTACTGGAATCCAGCAGGGATTACCTATTTAGAAAAAAAACAGGTTGCATTAACATACACAAATATGTCACTTGATAGAAGTTATAATTTTATCAGTTTCGCTATGCCTCAAAAAGTTTTGATGATTGATGGTCTGGGTGTTGGAATAATCCATTCCGGTGTAAAAGATATACACGGCTATGATGCTAAAAATTATCCAACAAAAACATTCAGCGAAACTAATCTCGCACTTCTGGTCTCTATCGCAAAAAAGATAGATGATGAAATTGCTGTCGGCGGCAATTTGAAACTTCTGCAAGGGACACTGGATGATGGAACTGCTTTTGGTGCTGGGTTTGATGTAAGTACACTCGTTAGTATTTCAGACAAACTAAAACTCGGTATAATGCTGCAGGATATTTATACAATGCTTTCTTGGAAAGATTCTGAAAGTATAGAGCGAGTGCCTTTTGTCGTAAAAACTGGTCTCGCATATAGTTTGCTAAAAAATAATAGATTAAAACTATGTGCAGATGCCGAAAAATTTGTAACACGAAAACGAATAGAACTGAATTTTGGAACTGAATTAAATTTGATTTCTAATATCGCATTAAGAACCGGGCTTTCTGATAATTTTTTGGCTGCAGGATTTGGCTTAAACTACAACATCATTTCGCTGGATTACTGTTATTGTGCGGATAAACTCAAATCCGGCGATACCAATCAGTTAACCTTGATGTTTGCGTTTGGTTCTGTTGCCAAAAGTGCGGAAAACGAACCTGCCAGTGAGCCAAAAGTGACTGATAAAGAAAAACAAATTGGTTATATTCAGGTTACAGTAGCAACTGCTGATGGTGTGGCACCTAATGCAACAGTAAAAATACTACAGGCTAATAAGGAAATTATAAAAGATATTACAAATGAAAATGGCGAATATATATCTGCGGAGTTACCAGCAGGTAAGTATACGGTAAAGGTATGGCAACGGGGTTATTTATCCGAAGAACAAAAAGTTAAAATTTCATCTAACAAACCAGCTGAAGTCAATTTTAAATTAAAGAAGAGATAATTTATGGAGACAGGTATCGGGTTAGCAATTGTTGGGGTTTTGTTAAGTTGGGTATGGTACATTAATAACAAGAATAACAACAGGGTAATTAAAGAGATAATTAAAGCGACAACAGAGCGAACAGAAAAACTAAAAAAGGGTTTTGGTGTGATAGGTGCCCCCTGAATAGTCCCATTTATTCCATAGTAAACACCTTAAGTTGAACCCAAAACAAAAAAAATTTTACAAACCAAAAAAGTACTTGACAAAAATTAGAAAATTATTTATAATATAATAAGAGCGACAAAGTTGTCCTCAGTTCTGCTATTTTTTGGTAGAATGTGAGGGCTTTTTTATTGAAAGAATAACGCGAATGAACACGAATCAAATACGAATATCCGCGAATATTAGCGTTAGATTTGCAACTATTTGCGTTAACACGAAGTGGAGGTAAAAGTGGAAAGAAAATCTGTAAAAGAGGCATTGGAAATAAGTAAGACATTGACACCATTTGAGATTGCTCAGTTACAGTTGGATATCGCAGCCGAGGTGATGAAACTTGACACTGCAACACATGAATTTCTGCGCGAGCCAATGAGAGAATTACATGTATCTATCCCTGTTAAAATGGATAACGGCAGTGTAAAAATTTTTAAGGGATTCAGGGTTCAATATAATGATGTGCGTGGTCCAACAAAAGGAGGCATTAGGTTCCATCCAGAAGAAACGGTTGATACTGTAAAAGCACTCGCAGCATGGATGACATGGAAATGTGCAGTTGTAGATATTCCTTACGGCGGCGGTAAGGGTGGAGTGATTTGTAATCCAAAAGAGATGTCACAAAATGAACTTGAACGATTAAGCCGTGGATATATTGACCAGGTGTGGCATATTATTGGTCCTGAAAAGGATATACCCGCGCCGGATGTTTATACAAATCCGCAAATAATGGCATGGATGATGGATGAATACAGCAAACTCTGTGGTTACAACTGTCCCGGTGTAATTACAGGCAAACCAATTGCGCTTGGCGGCTCAAAAGGACGTGGGGATGCGACTGCAATGGGCACCGTATTTACAATAAGAGATGCGGCAAAAAAACTCGGGATTGATTTAAAAAATGCTACAGTTGCCGTGCAGGGTTATGGGAATGCTGGCTCTTATTGTGCAATTTTGATGGATGAAATGTTCGGTTCTAAAATCGTTGCAGTAAGCGATTCAGTTGGCGGAATATATTCTGAAAATGGGGGAGATGGGGGAGAAGGGTTAGACCCGAAAAAAGTTGTAGAACATAAAAACAAAACCAAATCCTGTGTAAATTTTCCGGGAACAAAAAATATTACAAACGAAGAGATTTTAGAATTAGATGTGGATATTTTGATACCTGCTGCTTTAGAAAATCAGATTACATCTGCAAATGCCGGCAGAATCAAAGCGAAAATTGTTGCAGAGGCAGCAAACGGTCCTACAACACCCAAAGGTGATGATATACTTTTTAGAAATAATGTATTTGTGATCCCGGATTTCTTGTGTAATGCCGGTGGTGTTACTGTTTCTTATTTTGAATGGGTTCAGAATATCAATGGTTATTACTGGGAAGAGGAAGAGGTATATCAGCGGCTGGATAAAAAAATGACAAAAGCATTTGAAGATGTGTGTCAAACAGCAAAAGAGTATAAGGTTAACAATCGTATCGCTGCTTACATAGTGGCAGTCAGTCGTGTTGCCGAGGCGATGAAACTTCGCGGCTGGGTATAGATTAAAAGCAATTAAAAATTAAAAATTAAAAAACAGAAATTAAAATAGTCGGCACTTAAGTGCCGACTACTAGGCGGATGATGAATGAATGGGGTGTGCCAACAGTAGAACTTGCATCGTTGACATATCAGTATGTTCAGAGATTTGCTGCCATGAAAAAATATATTCCTGATATAGTGATTGCAGGCGGGTTCACACTTGAAGACCATATTTTTAAATGGCTTGCGTTAGGCGCACCGTATTTCAAAGCGGTTGGAATGGCAAGAGCACCAATTGCAGCAGCAATGGTCGGGAAAACGATTGCTCGCGCGGTGAAAGACGAAAATATACCGTCAACGATGGATAAATACGGTAAAACAATTGACGAGATATTTGTAACAGTGCCTGCATTAAGAAAAAAATATGGTAAGCATTTTGAAACGATGCCGGTGTCTGCAATGGAATAAAATGGTAGTCGGCGTTTAAACGCCGACTACTACTGAAACGAGTAGTCGTGAACTTTCAGTTCACGCATTGTATGGAGTGCATTGACCGTGTCAATGCATAAAGCAACGACACGGTCACTAAAGTTTCGTAAAAAAATCAAGAAACAGGTGACAGGTCCTTTTTTGGAAAAACATATTATTATGGATTCCCGATTGGTGCACTCGGGAATGACATATTATACAGAGTAACAAACACAATAGCAAAACAAAAAATGGCTGGGTTGGTGACGGTCATTTTTTTATTTGCAATTTTTTTTTGATTTTTATATAATATTTATGGAGGTGCAAAGATGTATAAAATTCTTGTTTCAGACCCGTTGGCGAAGGAAGGTGTTGAAGTTCTTAAGAAGAATCCGGATTTTTCTGTTGATGTAAAAACAGGACTAAAACCAGAAGAACTTTTAGGTATTGTAGGCGGATATGATGGGCTTTTAGTCCGAAGCGAAACAAAAGTTACAGATGTCATTTTGAGCGAAGCGAAGAACCTCAAAATTATCGGTCGTGCAGGAACCGGTGTGGATAATATTAATGTCAAAGAAGCATCAAAAAAAGGTATCGTTGTAATGAATGTTCCGGGCGGTAATACCATTTCTGCGGCCGAGCATACCGTTTCAATGCTTTTAGCATTATCCAGAAATATTCCGCAGGCGAATGCATCATTAAAAAAAGTAGAATGGAAGAAAAAAGAATTTGTCGGCACAGAAGTTTTTGGAAAAACAATCGGGATTATCGGGTTTGGCAAAATCGGTATTGAGGTTGCGAAACGGCTTCTATCATTTGGGATGAAAGTACTTGTGTGCGACCCGTTTGTTTCAAAAGAGCGTGCAGTTCAACTCGGTGTTGAATCAGTTTTATTAGACGAGCTTCTTGCACAATCTGACTACATCACAATTCATACACCAAAAACAGAGCAGACAAAAAATTTGATAAATTCTGAGACAATCAAAAAAATGAAAGATGGTGTGCGTATAATCAACTGTGCGCGTGGCGGGCTTATTGACGAAAAAGCACTTGCAGATGCATTAAAAAATGGCAAAGTAAAAGGCGCTGCACTTGATGTATTTGAGAAAGAGCCACTAATTCCCCCCTCGCCGTTTTTTGAACTCAACAATGTAATCATAACACCGCATCTGGGTGCATCAACTGAGGAAGCACAAACAAATGTATCAGTAGAAATTGCCAAACAACTGCTTGACTATTTTGAGAAAGGCACAATCAGGAATGCAGTCAATTTCCCGTTTATACCGACTGAAATACTGCAAAAGATACAGCCGTATATCAATCTTACTGAAAAACTTGGCTTATTTGTATCCCAATTTACTGATGGCAGAGTTTTAGCAATAGAAATAAATTATGCGGGTGAATTTACAAAATATGACTTATCACCAATCACAATCGCAGGTGTTAAAGGCGTTCTTGAACCCACCTGTGATAGAGGGATGTTGAATTTTATCAATGCGCCGTTTGTTGCACAGGAAAGAGGAATAAAAGTATCAGAAACGCGAATTTCAGATACAACGGATTTTGCAAATCTTATAGTTCTGAAATTAAAAACAGAGACAACCGAAAATATAATTGCAGGAACCGTATTTAGCAAAAACGAATTAAGAATTGTAAAAATCAACAATTACTATCTTGATGTAGAGCCGACAGGCAATATTCTTGCATTTTCAAACACAGACAAACCAGGTGTAGTTGGCAAAATAGGCGCGATACTTGGCAATAATGCTATCAATATCGCATCTATGGAAGTAGGCAGAATTACCATCGGTGGTGATGCGATAACAGTTGTCAATGTTGATTCTGATATTCCGGAAACTGTGCTGGTTGAAATCAAATCCCAACCTGAAATCAAAAATGTGAAAATGATAAAATTGTAAAAATTGCCGACTACTATTTGCTATTCGCTATTTGCTGTTCGCTATCTTAGAAAATTAAGAAAAATCATGAAACCACGACTATTTTGCTTGAGTATATTTTGTTTTTTGTTGCCAGTAAGTATAAGTTCTGAACAAAAAAATCTTGTTCAGAAATCACAGAAAGCGCAGCCGTTTGCTCTGTATGATTTGAATGACAATCTTGTAACATATTCTGATTTCAAGGAAAAGAAAATTTTGATTTTAAGCTTTTTTGCTACATGGTGCGAACCCTGTGTAAAAGAAATTAAGGAACTTGAAGAATTTAGCCAGCTAATTTCTTCATCAGCGATTGAAATACTGCTAATAAGTACAGACAGAGGGAAAAAGAAAAAAATCGTGAACTTCGTCAAAAATCATCAAATTAAACTTAAAATTATTCGTGATATATATGGTATCGTTCAGAAAGCATATAAAGTTAATGCCATACCAGCATTGTTTTTGATTGATAAATCCGGGGATATCGTATTTCAGCAGGAGGGCTACTCTGAAAAAACAGTTGAAAAAATTAAACTCAAAATAAAGGAATTTATAGAATGACAAAATTTGGATTTGTATTTATTAGCATTTATCTGTGTTTTAGTGGTCTGTGTTTTACACAGGAAGAAGGCACGACTGAAGAAAAGCCGCGTTTAGCAATTTTAGATTTAGGTGCCCAGGATGTTTCCGCAGTATACGCCTTAAAGGGTTCAGAACTTTTAAGAACCGCGATATTTAACACAGGACTTTTTACAGTGATTGAACGAAATGAAATGCAGAAAATCTTTGAAGAACAAAAACTTCCACTAACCGGCTGCGTAGACGAGAAATGTGGTATACAAATTGGACGGATGCTGTCTGCAAATAAAATCCTTGTTGGCACGATAATAAAATTAGGCGAGAAGATAATAATAAACGCAAGAATAGTTGATGTAGAAAAAGGCAAACTTGATTTTGCCGAGAAAACATCCGGCACAAAAGTAGATGAACTTGATATAGCATGTGATGAGTTTGCCAATAAACTCGCAGCAAGAATAACTAAAAAGCCCTATCAACACCAGGCTGTTACAATTCCGACAGCACCACCGGTTTCACCAATCCCGCCATTGTCTCCACCCACATCAATTCCTGCTGTTCAGCCGGAGGTATCCCAATATTCTACAGAAGCGAAAAAAATTATAGATACTTTGAAAAAAGAAATTAAACTAAAAACTATAGATAATAATTACAGTATATTCTCGCTATGCTATTCACCTGACGGGAAATATATCGTCTCTACTGGTGACTGTTATGATGAAAGATTAGGTGGTTCTACAATAAAAATCTGGTCAGGAATTGATGGTTCGTTATTAAGAGCCCTTGAAGGACACAGTGGCGATGTGCAATCGCTATGCTGGTCGCCTGACGGAAAGTATCTTGCTTCGGGAAGCAGTGATTTTACAATAAAAATCTGGCAAATAGGCAGATAGAAAAATGTTAACAGGTTTATCAGCAAAGGAATCTGACAGGATTTACAGGATAAGGTCAAAATCCTGTTAATCTTGTCAAAAAAAGGGAACTGACAGACTAGTCGGCCTGAAAAACGGCTATAAACACTGTTTTTTTGATACGGCTCGTCGGAACCACTATAAAATATATTTGCAAATTCATTCAAATCAAAGGTTTGACCTTTGAAATTGCTCTTTGAATTTTGAAA
>JBFLWK010000057.1 GCA_040757695.1 Elusimicrobiota bacterium | reverse complement strand
AACTATTCAGCAATGCTAAAAAAGTACGGTCACTATTAAAATAGGTCGATTTGCAAATGAACATTAAAGTTGTTCCGACGAAGTCATGTCAAAAAACAGCGTTTTCACGCATTTTTCAGGTTTATATGTTGAAATAGCAAAATAAAGATAGTTGCTCATTTAGCTAAATGAGCAAGTGAGAAAAAAATGACAGAAATTAGACAGAATTTAGTTACAAAAGAGTGGGTGGTTATTGCAACGGAGCGGGCAAAACGGCCTGAAGATTTTAAGAAAAAAGAGAAACAGAAAGTTAACCTGCCTGAATATGAAAGTACCTGTCCGTTTTGTCCCGGTAACGAAGCAACAATGTCACCTGAAGAGACACTGCGGATAGACCGAAATGGTAGATGGCAGGTTCGTATTATTCCAAATAAATTTCCAGCACTTTCTAAAACAGGTGAACGGATAAGAACTGTTGACGGTATTAAAAGACGGATTACAGGTGTTGGATTACACGAAGTAGTTATAGAAACTCCTCGTCATAATACAACAACAGCATTATTGCCATTAGATGATGTTTGTGATATTATTAAATCATATAAAGCAAGATACAACGAAATAGCAATTGATAAACGAATAGAGATGATAATAATTTTCAAGAATCACGGTGAGGCAGCGGGAACATCCCTTCTACATCCACATTCACAAATAGTTGCTACACCTGTTGTCCCATCGCAAGTCCGTGATAGATTTAATGATGCCCAAAAATATTTTGATGAGAATCTTGAATGTGTGTTTTGTAAAATTCTCTCAGAAGAACTTAAGGATGGTTCCCGTATAGTTTTAGAAACCAAACATTTTGTGTCTTTTATTCCATATGCTGCACTCTCGCCATTCCACCTATGGATTTATCCAAAAAGGCATTATTCCAGTTTTGGCGATATATCAAAAGACGAAATTTCTGATTTTGCTTTTAATTTACAAACAACACTTAAAAAATATTATTATGGGCTTGATAATCCTGATTTCAACTATGTGATACGGTCTTCACCAACTGACTTAAAAGAATTGGATTTTTTTCACTGGTATTTAAGTATTGTGCCGCGTTTAACAAAAGCAGCAGGGTTTGAACTCGGCTCTGGAATGTTTATAAACACATCGCTTCCTGAAAATGACGCCAAGTTCTTAAGGGAAATTAAAGTATAGTTGCTCATTTAGCTAAATGAGCAAATGAGAAAATGAGCAAAATTAGCCGACTTTTTAATTACTTAAAGTCATACCAAAAAAAATTCGTTTATGCAGTAATATGTATGATATTTGTTGCTGTAACACAGTCATTGTTAATGCTTTTAATAAAACCAGCAATAGATAAAATTTTTGCCAACAAGCAAAAAGAGTTCATACTGCCTATAGTTGCAGGTATTTTTGTTGTATCACTTTTGAGATTTATATTTACATATTTTCAAAGTTATCTTCTATCATGGATTGGGCAGTCAGTTGTGAAAGATATACGAAATGCTATGTATGAAAAACTGATAAATCTTTCACTTGGCTATTTTATAAAATCATCAACAGGCAAACTCATCTCGCGGCTCACATACGATGTATCACTTATCCAGCGGTCTATTATAATGCTTCCGAGAAACACACTTAGAGATGGGCTTCAACTAATTTTCTATCTTGGTGTTGTTTTTTATTTGAACTGGCAATGGACATTCGCAGCATTAGTTGCCTTCCCAGTTATATCATTTGTGATAATCAAATTTGGCAAAAAAATAAGAAGACGGTCAAAACGGGTTCAGGAATTGACTGCAACAATCTATTCATTTCTTCAGGAGAAAATTACAGGAATAAAACTCATAAAGACATCAACGACAGAAAAACAAGAAGTTGAATTTATGAAAGACCAGAACCAAAACTATTTTGATATGATTATGCGATTAACAAAAGCGGATGTTATTCAAGCACCGCTTGTAGAACTTCTGGCAGTAATTGGTATAGGGATTGTAATTGTCTGGGGTGGGTTGGAAGTGATAAACGGAATTACAACACAAGGAACTTTTATCGCATTTATAGCGACTGTAATGGCAATGTATAAACCTGCAAAGGCGTTAACAGATGTTAATACCGATATTCAAACAGCGATTGCGGCAAGTGAACGGATTTTTGAGATTTTAGATGAAAAGCCAGCAGTTGTAGACCTGCCTGATGCGATAGAAATGCCGGAATTCAAGAACGAAATAAAATTTGAAAATATCGGATTTGCTTACCAGCCTAATAAACAAGTTTTAGACAATATAAATTTCACAGTAAAAAAAGGTGAAACAGTCGCAATTGTCGGTCCTTCTGGCAGTGGTAAATCAACAATTATAAATCTGCTTTTAAGATTCTTTGAGCCGGTTGAGGGAAAAATTTTGATTGATACTGAAGATATAAAAAATTTTACAATTAAATCACTACGGCAAAAAACAGGGATAGTTACACAGGAAACAATTTTGTTTAATGATACTGTTGCTAATAATATTGGATATAGTTGCCTTGATAAAAACCTAAACGAAATTGAAAATGCTGCTAAACAGGCAAATGCAGATGGCTTTATTACCAAACTGCCACAAAAATATAATACAATTATTGGTGAAAAAGGCATAACGCTTTCAGGCGGTGAACGACAACGACTTGCAATCGCAAGGGCATTCTTCCGAAACCCGCAGATTCTGATTCTTGATGAGGCAACCTCCGCATTAGATTCTGAATCTGAAATGTTAGTTCAGGAAGCAATTACAAAACTTATGGCTGGTAAGACAACTATTGTTATTGCCCACCGGTTTTCTACAATCAAAGGTGTTAATAGAATTGTGGTTATTGATAAAGGCAAAATTGTTGCTCTAGGCACACATTCTGAACTACTTAAAACTTCGCAGATATACAAGCAACTTTATGAATTACAGTATTTGGAATAACTAAAAAATCTCAGTTGCTCATTTAGCTAAATGAGCAACTGACTTTTGGAGGGTAAGTGAAAACTTGTATTTTTCTAATTTTTCTGATTATTGGATTTATCTGTATGTTTTTGGAAGCAAAAGAAACATTACCACTGCCTGATTTTATCTATAATGGTAAACCTGTTGATGCAAAAGCAATTTCTATGGGTGAATCATTTTCAGCAGTATCTGATAATCCGTCGGCTGCATATTGGAATCCAGCAGGATTGAAACAACTTGAAAGAAATTATTTTACATTCTGTTCAGATATCAACCAAGAAACAGATGCTTCAGATACAGACCTGTATAAAAACGATTCGCTTGAAGGCAAGAAATTATTGTTTCTGGGTTTCGCAAGTCCGAAAGGTGCAGTTGCCTTCAAACCGCTATCAAATTATTCCGGAATATTTAAGAATAACGAAATAGAAATCCGCTCTAACAAATACATATTTTCATTTGCATCGCGGTATACAGCAAATATGCTGATGGGTATCAATCTGAATTATATTTCTGCACAGGTTGGTGTAATAAGCGAAAACTCTCCAAATATCTCAGATGGGAATGGTTTCGGAATTGATATCGGATTGCTCTATACCGCTTCGCAATTCTTAAAAATCGGCTTCTTAGCTGAAAATGCGCCGGGTTATTTGTGGTGGACTGATTACAGACGCCATATTATTAAATCGCATATACGCACAGGTATCGCCGTGCAATTTGCAGAATGGTTTTTATTTTCCTTTGACTATGAAAACGATGCATCAACAAAAAAAGAGTTCTATCATGCAGGACTCCAGCAATCTATTACAAAACATCTGTTTTTAAGACAGGGTATAATATCTGAAAAATTCTTTAAGAATACTGATGCTAATTCATATACCGCAGGGGTTGGCTATGAACTCAAAAACTGGATAGTTGATTTTGCGACAAAGTTCTATAAACTTGATAGTCCAGAAAAAAATCAGGTTATAGATTACATACTCTCCTTAACCATACCGTTATAGCAGTCTATGGAATTACAAGCATACATTGCATTGAACCCCGCATACAAACCCCAAATTGACGATGCGGTCGCTTTTGCTGAGCTTAATCTAAAAAATCTTAAACGTGCTTCAGGCAGAACCTATTTTCAACACGCAGTTTCTGTCGCTGAAAATCTGGCGGAGTTAAATCTTGACCATATCACTGTTATTGCTGGCATTCTGCACGATATTTTTGAAGATACACAAGTTACAAAAGATGAATTCCAAAAAAAATTCGGGCTTGAAATTATAACAATTGTTGAAGGTGTTACAAAAATAGAAAAGTTTACAACTGTCACAAGCGAGCAGGACAAACAAAGCGAAAACATCAGAAAACTGATTCTTGCATCTGCAAAAGATATCCGAACAATTTTTGTGAAATTAGCAGACCGGTTGGATAATTTAACTGACCTCAAGTTTTTGCCACAGACACAAATCAACAAAAATGCGAAGGAAACATTGGATATTTTTGCGCCGATTGCGCATCGGCTTGGAATCTACACATTGAAAGCAAAATTAGAAGACCTCGCATTTATGAATCTTAACCCGCAACTTTTTGATGAACTTGCTAAAAAAATAGCAAACCGAGAAATTGAACAGCAGCAGATACTTAACAATATCGTTGAGACATTAAAAACGAATCTATCTGTGTTTAATATCTCGTTCAAAATCAAATCTCGGCCCAAAAATATCTACAGTATTTTTAGAAAAATCCAACAACAAAACAAGCCGTTTGACGAAATCCAAGATATTTTAGGAATACGGCTCATTACAGATACTGTAGAAAACTGTTACAAAATTTTAAGCCAACTGCATACATTTGCGACACCTGTTGCAAATACATTTACCGATTACATCGCACATCCAAAACCAAATATGTATCAGTCAATCCATACAACAGTTATTATGCCTGATGACTTAATGGTTGAAGTCCAGATAAGAACCGAAGAGATGCATCAAATAGCAAGTTATGGGATTGCAGCACACTGGAAGTATAAAGATGGAAAGATAGAAAGATGGAAAGATGGGACGACAAAACAGAAAGAGTTTGACAAGAAAATTTCGTGGATTGCATCAATCCTTGAATGGCAACAGAATAACAGTTCAACAGAGTTTTTAGCTGGGCTGAAAACAGAACTGGAGTTTAATCAAGTGTTTGTATTCACGCCCAAAGGCGATATTAAATCACTGCCTGTTGGCTCTACACCGATTGACTTCGCATACACTGTTCATACTGATATTGGTAATCATTGCTATGGTGCGAAAGTCAATAGCAAAATGGTTTCTTTGAAATACGAACTTAAAAACGGCGATATTGTTGAAATACTGACGAGCAAAACAGCGCATCCATCACAGGACTGGCTAAAATTTGTAAAAACACCACTTGCCAGAAGTAAAATAAAAAAATTCCAGAAATAAAAAATGTAAGCAAATGCTTACATTTTAATTGTGCTCGTCGCTAATTTTTGATTTTTCAATTAATTTTGTGATACGATTGGATTTTATACATTTGGTGCAGACATAATCGTAATATCTTTTACCGTTTAGTATGAACCTGATTTTTTGTAGATTCGGTTTGAATTTGCGTTTGCTTGCTTTATGCGAATGACTGATACGATTGCCAGAAACAGATTTTTTGCTACATACAATACATTTGAATGCCATAGATCCTCCTAAATCACGATTATACAAAAATATATAAAAATGTCAATAGAAACAATTTCGGTTCAGTATATAAAAGGTGTAGGCGGCAAAATTGCTGAACGGCTTTATAACAATCTCAGGATAAAGTCTGTTAAGGATTTGTTGTATTATTTTCCACGTGACTGGGAAGACAGAGCAAATCCGACGAAAATTGCTGAAATTAAACCTGGTGAAAAAATAACCATCAAAGGCAAAGTTGAACATACTCCACCACCTACAACCGAGTGGCGAGGAAAATATTTGGTCGCCTTCAAGGCAAAAATAAAAGACCCCACAGGGACTGCTACTGCTATCTGGATAAGACGATATTCAAGAAATTATGATGTTCTATCAACATTAAAAAAAGAAATTACCAAAGGATGCGAGATATTTATTACAGGTGTTGCAAGTTATGATTTCTGGGAAAAAATAATCAATGTTCAGGAATACGAGGTTGTAACATCTGCCGATTTATTACATTCTAACAGAATTGTGCCTATATATCCATTAACCGAAAAATTTACTAATAAGTTTCTAAGAACTATCATAAACCAGTCGCTTGTCAAACACTGCAATTTAATAGAAGAGCCGCTACCCGAAAAATACTTGAACAAATACAATCTGGTCAGTATAAAACAGGCATTAAAAAATATACATTTCCCTGACACATTCGCAGATAGAGATAATGCGCGGGAACGACTGGCGTTTGACGAGTTTTTTGAGTTTCAGTTAAAACTTGAGCTTTTGAAACAACAACACAAAAAAGAAACCAAAGAGTTTAGATATACGCTTACCAAAAAATTATTATCACCGTTCAAAAAAGGACTGCCATTTGAATTCACATCTGCACAGAAAAAAGTTATTAACGAACTTTTTGATGATATGCTGTCTTCAAAACCAATGAATCGTCTTTTGCAGGGTGAAGTCGGTAGCGGAAAAACAGTAGTTGCACTTTCCGCTATGCTATTGGCAGTTGAATCCGGTTTCCAGACAGTTTTACTGGCACCGACGGAAATTCTTGCAGAACAGCATTTTTCAACCCTAAAAAATTTGCTCAAAAATCTGCCGATTACAATTGAGTGCGTTATTGGTAAAATGCCTAAAAAAAAGAAAACTGTAATAAAAAATAAAATAGCAGATGGTACTGCAAACATCATAATAGGCACTCACGCTTTACTTGAAGAAGATATAAAATTCAAAAACCTATCTCTCGTTATTATTGACGAGCAACACAGATTCGGTGTAGAACAGCGGCTGAAACTGCGGAAAAAATCCGTATTTAGAAATACGGATTTTTTATTGATGACTGCCACACCGATACCGCGAACACTGGGCTTAACATTTTACGGTGATTTAGATATTTTAACTATCAACGAACTACCGCCGGGCAGAATTCCTGTAAAAACAATTACAATGTCAAAAGAATTTGCGTATAACTTTGTAAAAGAAAAAATTGTTTCAGGTGACCAGGTGTTTATCGTTTATCCATTAGTTGATGAAAGTGAAAAATTACAACTCAAGTCCGTAATAAAAGAAGCTGAAAAATTGAAAAATACGGAGTTCAAAAACTTTTCAGTCGGCTTGATTCATGGCCGACTAAAGCCGGAAGAAAAAGAACAAATTATGCTTGACTTCGCCAAAAAAAATTATGATATTCTTATATCCACAACGGTGATTGAGGTTGGTATTGATATCCCGAATGCGACTGTGATGGTAATTGAACATTCAGAACGATACGGGCTATCAACACTGCATCAGTTAAGAGGCAGAGTTGGCAGAAGCAATAAGGAATCGTTTTGTATTTTATTAGGCGAGCCCAGAACCGATGAAGCAAAAAAACGGCTGGATATTTTAACAAAAACAACCGATGGCTTTAAAATTGCAGAAACTGACTTGCAACTACGAGGTCCTGGCGATTTTTTCGGAACTGCACAATCTGGTATCCCTGAATTTAAACTCGGGAATATCTTAACCGATTTTGCAATAATAAAACAGGCGAAACAACTTGCAGTTGAAATTATCCAGAATGAACCTGCATTGGTTAGTCGTATTACTAAAAACCAAAATCTGCAAAAACTGGATTTAGCAACTGCATAAAAAATGATACTTGCTCATTTAGC
Organism: Elusimicrobiota bacterium; assembly: GCA_040757695.1. Taxonomy (NCBI): domain Bacteria; kingdom Pseudomonadati; phylum Elusimicrobiota; species Elusimicrobiota bacterium. The sequence continues at coordinate 7,361 of JBFLWK010000057.1, read as the reverse complement.
TAAATGAGCAAGTGAAAATTATAACAAAAAAAAAGCACTTGACAAAAAGTGAATTTTTTGTTATACTAAAACTGAAAAATGAAAACTAAATCTTCCATTGGACAAACTGTTAATAACCCAAAAATTTTCGGGGGGGGGAGATACCAATTCAAAATTAAAAATTTCCGCCAGAGGCGGATCCGCCGATTTGGGTGGCGGAAAAAATGTAAAATTGGCAATTGCGGGGTTGCCCCGCTATTTTTATTTCATTTGTAGTAGCTCCGATTTATCGGAGCTTTTTTATTTGTAAAGTGTTTTAACTTTGACAGGATTAACTGGATTTTGACTTTATCCTGTAAATCCTGTCAGAAATTAGTACAAATGTACTAAATCAATTTTTACTTAATTCTTAATTCTCAATTCTTAATTCTCTGTCGTTAAAAGGAGGTGAGTGAGATGCGAAAGTTTTTGGGTATGGTGTTATTGTTTGCTGCTTGTTCCTGCCTTTACGGAGAAGGGGGGGAAGGGGGGGTAGCAAAAAGCGATTTCGGGATAGGGGTTAATTATCCTGGAATTGGGATGAGATATTTTTTATCTGATAAAATATGTCTGGAGGGAAAAGGGCAGATTGAAAAAGACATCTTCGTCGGCGGGTTGAGAGGTTATTATTATTTTTCACCACAGGCAAAATATCTTTTGTTTGCCGGGCTGGAAGGCGATTTCGTTTCATTTAAGGGAGACGACAGCGAAGGTACTGGATTTGCGGGCGAACTTTTCGTCGGCAGCGAGTATTTTTTTGTAAAATGCCTGTCAGTCCAGTTAGATTTGGGACCTGCGCTCGTTTCACTTAAAGACGATGATACTTCCGAATCGGTAAATGGTCTGGAATATGTGGTCAATTTCGGGATAAATTATTATTTCGGAAAGTAAAATCACGAATAGAGGCACACGAATAAAGGCAAACATCACGAACAAGACACGAATAGCAACAATGATTTATTCGTGAAAATTCGTGATAACATTCGTGATGTGTTATTCGTGATTTTGGGGAAGGGAAATGAAAAAGATATTTTTTGTTTTATGTTTTACCTTTACTGTCAACTGTCAACTGTCAACTGCCAACTGTCTCTATGCTGCAGGTTTTCGGCTCGGGATGACCGGTGCGGTAAAGGAAAAGGTAAAGGAATTAGACAAGAAGGTTAGAGAGAAGAAAGCGGAACCAGCGGTAGTTACATCTACGGTGACATATCCTTCGCAGGGGCTTTCAGGCACCGCTGCAAAGGGTAAACCAATTACTTCTGCGACGGTATCTGTAAAAGATTCTGCAGGTTTGGCGAGAACTGCAACAACCGGTACCGATGGGAAATATAATGTGGATGTAACATCCTTAACTTTTCCGATGTTGTTAAAAGTTACAGAAGGTACTGCAACATATTTCAGCATCGCAAATGCATCCGGGACTTGCAACATTCATCCGTTTACAGATATGGTTGTGAGAACATATTTTAAGTCAACAAAAGGCGTTTCAGATATGAAAGATGCGTTTGACAACAATTTTGCTGCACTCGGAACGCTGCCAGCCAAAGAAACGATAGACACAATCAAATCGGTAGTGGCAACCGTCGTCAGTTCCATACTGGAGCGTAACGGCATAGACCCGCTTACTTATGATATGTTCACAACAACATTTGATGCAAACAGCACCGGATTTGACAAAGCGATAGAGCAGACGGAGATAACCGCTGCTTCTGATTACAGTTATACCGTTATCAAAGATACAACTACAAATGTCGTTATTTCAACTATAACACCGACGATAAACGATACAACCGCACCTGCAACGCCGACAAATCCTGCTGCTACTGGAGTAAGCGGCACATCGGTAAAATTGAGTTGGACTGCCTCAGCCGACACAGATGTTGCTGGCTATGCAATTTACAGAGGCGGTGTAAAAATTACCGCAGTGTCTTATACTTCTTTTATTGATGTCGGTTTGACGCCAGGCACACAATACAGTTATACAATTGAGGCATACGACTGGGCAGGAAACAAATCCGCAAAAACATCCGCTGTCAGCGCCACAACGCTTTCAGAATTTGCAATTACATCAACAGGAAAATTTGATGGCATTCCTGCTGCGGCTTCTGATGGCACAGATTTCCTTATCGTATATGCCATAAGGGATTCAACCAATGTGCCTTATAACTTAAAAGCGCAGTTTGTTCTCTGTTCAGGAACGCTGGGACAATTGGTCTCTTTTGATGTGTTTGGCAGCACTATCCACGGCGGAGGAGTTGATGTTGCTAATGTCGCATATGGTAGCAGTAAATACTTAATTGTCTACAGGAGCACTGAAATATATAATAACAATGCCGGCAATCTTTATGGAATATTTGTTACACCTGCCGGTGTAAAGAGTTCACCGTTTCTTATTACTAACGCTCATTCCAAAAAGTGCCCGGGTGTTGCATCTGATGGAACGAATTATTTAGTTAGTTGGGTTGATTACAGAAATGGTTCCCAAAATAAGGATATTTACGGTCAGTTAGTGGCATCAAACGGTTCACTTATCGGTTCGGAAATTCCAATTGCTACAGCATCATACAATCAACGCGCTTCTGATTTAGTGTATCGTGGCGGTAAATATCTTGTTACGTGGGAAGACAACCGTCGGCAGGTTGATGTGTCTACTGACTCCACCCACAAATACTATTACACGGATATTTATGCGCGATTTATAAGTACGAGCGGGAGTTTAGGCTCAGAGATTGCCATTGATGTCAATGACCTTGCATCCGACAACCCCGTTTTTGCAGCGTTTAACAATGTGAATAACAAATATCTTATCGTATTTCACGACGAAACACGCACTACTACTGAAACCGATTGGAACCTTTACGGTAGGTTGATGGATAGTAACGGTAATGTAACTCCAAGGTTTGTGATTAGTGAAAAACCGTGGGACAATCACATTGCCATTCCTGTTTTTGACGGTTCAAAGTATTTTATTACATGGTCAGATGGTCTTGGTACTGCAGATGTGAAAAGTCAAGCGGCATTTTTTGACACAAATGGAAATCGGCTCGGTAATGAGGTTAAGTTGCTTGTGCGAAAAGGTTCTGAGAATTTTGTTATGAGTTGGCCGCTTTTCATAGGCACAAAATATTTTTTAAGTATCTTGCGAGCGACAATGACGCAGGATTATGAGAGTTCATGGGAAATCACTAACGGTGACATCTACGGAATGTTTTTTACTCCGTAATGACTATTGTGGTGTCTCTAACAGTTCTTTACATTTGATTGTCATTGCGAGGGCGAAGCCCGTGGCAATCTAAAGACGAGATTGCTTCCCCTTCGCTTCGCTCTGGGTCGCAATGACAGCAGTTAAAAAAATCCCCGCTTATAGTCGCATAGCAATGCGACTGCTACGTTGGGGATTTTTTTATTTGCAATTTTTTTATTATTTTGATATAATAAATTATAGAGGTCAATTTTATGAAAAAAATTGCGGTATATCCTGGCAGTTTTGACCCGGCGACTTACGGGCATTTGGACATTATTTCTCGGTCGGCAAAAATTTTTAATAACCTGATTGTTGCGGTAATTACAAACCCGAACAAGAAGCCGTTTTTTTCTATAAAAGACCGACTAAAAATTTTGAGAAGTTCTATCAACGAAAAAAATGTTTCTGTTGAGGCGTTTGATGGGCTGCTTGTTGACTTTATGAAAACCAAAAATGCAACAATAATTATCCGTGGACTTCGTGCTGTTTCTGATTTTGAATACGAGTTTCAGATGGCACTGACAAACCGAAAACTTCATCCTGAAATTGAGACGGTCTTTCTGACGCCTGCTGAAAAATGGACTTATCTATCTTCCACACTTGTTAAAGAAATTGCTTCACTTGGTGGCAGCATAAAATGTTTCGTTTCTCCAATAGCGGAACAGATGTTAAAAACAAAAAAAACAATAGAACGCAGATGAACCCCCGATAGAATCATTCGGGGGCAGGCTCCGATGAATGCAGATTAAATCCTGATTTTTCTGCGAAAATCTGCGTCCAAATTAAAAAATCACTTGACAAAATAGTTTTTTTTATTTATACTATAAATATATGGCTGTAAAACAGATGTCATTAAAAAAGAAACTGGGCGACCTCTTGGTTGAGGTTGGTATTATTTCACCAGAACAACTCCAGGATGCGATGGAGGAGCAGAAAAAGAAAGGTGGCAAACTTGGTGTAATTTTGATGTCGCTCGGCTATATTACAGAAGATGTGCTTCTTGCATTTCTTGGCAAACAATGCGGTGTCTCTTATATTTCACTTTCTGAATATGGCGAAATCCCTGAAGATGTTGTGAAATCGGTACCTGAATCAGTTGTAAGACACCAAACACTAATACCTATTGCAAGAGAAGATAATACGCTCACTATTGCGATGGCAGACCCGCTGAATGTTTTTGCAACTGACGACCTTCGGCTTATGACCGGTCATGAAATAAATGTTGTGATTGCGTCTGAAAGCGAGATAAAGGCAGCAATTGAAAGGTATTACGGCACAAAGGCATCAATGGAGACACTTGTCAAGGATATGGAACAAAAAGGTGCTGAAACAAATGTAGATGTTGTAAAAGAAGTGGATACCGGCAAAGATATTGTATCACTTGAAGCAGAAGGCGAAGATGCACCAATCATAAAAATAGTTAACCTGCTTTTATCCGGTGCTGTAAAAGCAAAAGCATCCGATATCCATATAGAACCATATGAGAAAGCGCTACGTGTCCGCTACAGGATTGATGGTGTTTTACACGAGGTCTCGGCACCACCTAAGAGAACACAAAATGCTATTGTTTCCCGTATAAAAATCATGGCAAACCTTGATATTGCAGAACGCCGGCTTCCACAGGATGGTCGGCTAAAAATCAAAGTTATGAATAGAGAGGTTGACCTGCGTGTCTCGGTTCTACCGACTGCATTTGGTGAAAAAGTGGTAATGCGTCTTCTGGATGCATCTTCGTTGTGTCTGGATTTGACCAAACTCGGATTTGAGTCAGAGTCACTCGCAATCTACAACAAAAATATAAATGTGCCTTACGGAATCATTCTTGTCACAGGTCCTACTGGAAGCGGTAAATCTACCACACTTTATTCTACACTTGCACAGTTAAACCAGCCTGATGTGAATATTTCTACAATTGAAGACCCGGTTGAATATGTGTTAGAGGGAATAAATCAGGTTCATGCAAGACCTGATATCGGGCTTACATTCGCAGCGGGCTTAAAGGCGTTTCTTCGTCAGGACCCGGATATCATCATGGTTGGTGAGATTCGTGATACTGAAACAGCGGAGATTGCTATCAACGCTGCGCTTACAGGCCATCTTGTTTTTTCTACACTTCATACAAACGATGCACCGGGCGCTGTCACCCGACTCAACAATATGGGGATTGAGCCGTTCTTAACAACATCAACTGTGATTATGGTTATCGCACAGCGGCTTGTTCGTGTAATCTGTTCTAATTGTAAAGAGGAATACGAAGTGCCATCAGAAGTAATGGCATCCTCAGGGCTATCTGCAAAAGAGATTGGGAATGCCCAAAAAATAAAACTGTATAAAGGACGGGGCTGTGACCATTGTTCAAATACAGGATACCGAGGTCGGCTCGCCTGTTATGAAGTGATGGAGGTAACAGATAAAATACGCGAACTGGTTTTGGATAGAGCGTCTACACATATTATCAAACAGACAGCGGTTGAACAGGGGATGATTACTTTACGGCAGGCGGCACTCAAAAAGGTGATTGCCGGTATAACAACTGTTGAAGAAATGATGCGAATAACATTTGCAGATGTAGAATAGAGGCAATTAAAAATGTAAAATGTAAAATTAAAAATTAAGGTGTTATCAACAACTTTTCATTTTTCATTTTTAATTTTTAATTGATTTTTATATGTTGAGCATGGATGAGTTGTTAAAATTGGTAATTCAAAAGAATGCGTCGGACTTGCATCTTACCGTTGGCACATCGCCAATATTAAGAATAGATGGTGAAATGTATCCAACCCATTTTGAAAAACTTACGCCGGATGTATGTCAGCGGCTGATTTATTCGCTTTTAACTGACCGCCAGAAAGAGAAATTTGAGGCATCAAACGAACTGGATTTATCGTTTGGCATAAAAGGGGTTGGCAGAATAAGAATGAATGTTTTCAGACAGCGGAATGTTGTCTCCGCGGCTTTAAGAACCATTCCTGAAAAAATTTTTACATTTGAAGAATTAGGGCTGCCACCGGTGATTTATGATATTATGCGACTGCCAAAAGGGTTGGTGCTGGTTACAGGACCTACCGGCTGTGGCAAAACAACTACACTCGCCTCTATGATAAATTATTTGAATGAACACCGACAGGGACATATCATCACAATTGAAGACCCGATAGAGTATGTTCATACACATAAAAGGTGTCTCGTAGAACAGCGTGAAGTTGGTGCGGATACTGCTTCGTTCCCAATTGCGTTAAAATATGTTTTAAGACAGGACCCTGATATAATACTGATTGGTGAAATGCGTGACTTAGAAACAATCGCAGCGGCACTCACAATCGCAGAAACCGGGCACCTTGTGTTCGCAACACTCCATACAACCGACGCACCATCGTCAATAAACAGGATTGTTGATGTATTTCCACCACACCAGCAAGGTCAGATAAGAAGCCAACTATCATTCACCTTACAGGCGGTTTTGACACAGCAACTTTTGTTAAAATCAGGCGGTGTCGGCAGAACTTTAGCCTGCGAGGTGCTGATTGTTACAGCTGCAATCAGAAATTTAATTCGTGAAATGAAAACAGAACAAGTCTATATCGCAATGCAAACTGGCGCAAAATACGGGATGCAAACAATGAATACTTCGCTGGTTGATTTAATATCCAGGAAACAGATAACACTGCAGGAAGCAATGGAAACATCTACTGATACAGATGACATGAAACGGCTTTTGCAAAAAAGTGTAACAGTCGGAATATGAAAACAGCAAGTGAAAGGTTAAAGGTAAAAGGTGAAAAGATGCACCTTAAAAGAATTTTACTATTCGCTATTCGCTATTCGCTATTCGCTGCCCTTATCGGTTGTTCGTTTGAATACTACTTTAACAGTGGTGTGAAAGCAAAAAAGCCGGCTAAAAAAATAGCACATTTCTCAAAAGCGCTCTCTATCTGGAAATATACTGATGGCGAAAAAAACAAAGCAAATACATATATCAACAGAGGTATCGCATATTCGTTGCTTGGATTCTATACCGAGGCACTTGCCGATTTTGACCAGGCGCTGAATTTTGGAAAAGAACCTGCTATTTATTATAATCGCGCTATTGTCTATATCA
>JBFLWK010000056.1 GCA_040757695.1 Elusimicrobiota bacterium | reverse complement strand
TAGATGACGAAGAAGACAAAAAATATGGTTTTGACAAACGCGGTACAGAACTTCCTGAAAATATACAAGATAAAGAACAACGTATTAAGAAAATGAAACAGATTGTAGAACAATTAAAACAAGCACGTCAAAAAATCAAAGAATCAGGCAAAAAGAAAATTAACTTAACTGACGAAGATGCACAATTTCAGAAGGACAAAACAAGAAAAATTCCTGGTTATCGTGGACATATTGCAGTTGATTCCAAAGAGCAAGTAATTGTTGCAAATGATGTTACTAATCAGGCAAGAGACTCTGTTGAACTGATTCCAATGATTGATGAAGTATTAGATAATGTTGAAGAAATAGCACCTGATAAATTCAAGGATGACAGAAAACTTAAAGAAAAAATTAACATACCAGCAGATAGTGGATATAGTTCAGGTAATAATTTTGCTGAACTTGACAAAGAACAGTATAAAAATAAAATAGAACCATTCATTCCTGATGAAGTAGGAGAACAAATTAAAAAGGGCAAAGGAGGTTCTCATAAAGAAGACCCACAATTTGACAAATCCAAATTTATCTATAACAGTGAAGATGACACTGTCACATGTCCCGCTGGTAAAAAATTGCATCATACTGGAAAGCGCCATTATCGTGGAGTAATGTACAATGTATATGGAAATAACACATACTGTAAAAGTTGTCAACATTATGGGAAATGTACAAGTAGTAAATGTGGACGTAATATCTTTATTTCTGAACATCAGCCTCTTTTTGATAAAATGCGTTCTAAGTTATTAACACCAGAAGGTAAAAAGATATATGGTATCAGAAAAATAACCGCCGAACCTGTCTTCGGAAATCTTGCTCATAACTTAGGATTCAGAGAATTTTTGTTACGTGGGTTGGAAAAAGTCAAAGGTGAATTCTCTTTAATGTGTTCTGCACACAATCTCTTAAAAATTACAAGGTTTTTAAGAGAACAAAAGATGTTATTAACACAGGCACTGGCAAAACATTCTCTGTTTGCTATACCCGATGGATAAAAGTTTAAGTTGTTCACAGAAAAATAGAAAAATAAATTGAAAAAGTGAAAACATAAAGAGAACACCTTCTAATTTTTTGTCAATATAAAAATTTCAAAGAGCAAAACCTGTCGCCTTAACTAATTGTCGGACAGCCACTTGACTTGGTTCGCTTTCGTTTCCTCAAATGACAAGTAGGTAGATGGCCATTAAAAGCCGTCTCAATTCCGAGCAGGAGGAGTTGAAGTCAAAACTTCACCAGAAAAGTGAAGAACTTAAAGGTATTGTCAAAGAAATAGTAGCGTTAGAAGCACGGCTCACAAGCATCGTTTATGGTAAAATACGGCAGGAAAAACGATAAACTTGAAGATTTCGGATTAAAATCTTGGAAGAGCGGTGACAAAAAAGGTCCGTGTAAAACCGCTTAAAAAACTTTGCCACAGTCACTGAATACACAGAGAAACACCAGAGATTAAGATTGAGATTGAGATTTCAAAAACTATTCAGTGAGTTCAGTGTATTCAGTGGCAAAGAAAAAAGATGAAAGATTATCTTTTGAAAAACAAAAACAGAACCGTAGTGATTGAAGTGAACTGGCCAATCCAGAATATGAACATCCATTTAATCAGTTCTGATTTCATTTCCCGCATTTCCATACGAATAGCAGATGTTTCTTGTAAAAGGTCTTTTTTTGTAGCCACCTCATTCAATAAGGCAGCGTTATTTGTTTCCAGAGCGGTCTCTACTGCTGAAGCTATGACCTTTGCTTCAGGTTCGTCAAACTTCTGGCGGAGTACTTCAAAAATTTTTAATGTATTGGCATATGCCATAATTCTTACCTCCGAAAAAATTATAACAAAAAATATGAGTTTTGTCAAGTAGAAAAACAGAGATTAAGGAAAAAGGGAGAGGTCCTTTTTTCCAAATAACAACAAAAAATGGCTGGGTTGCAGACAGCCGTTTTTTTATTGTATTTTTTCCGTCTTTTTGATATAATAAAACTATATGAAAAAGATTTTGTGTGTTTTTGGAACCAGGCCTGAAGCGATAAAAATGGCCCCGGTTATTAAAGAAGTCAGAATTAAGAAGCCAGAATTAAGAATTAAGGTTTGTGTTACTGCTCAACACAGAAATCTCTTAGACGATGTGCTTGATATTTTTTCCATAAAGCCGGATTATGACCTGAATATAATGATTGAGAACCAGTCGCTATTCTATGTAACTACTACCGCAATAACCCGGCTACAAAATGTGCTTTACAACGAAAAACCTGACATGATGCTGGTTCACGGAGACACTACAACTACATTTGCCGCGGCACTTTCAGCTTATTATCTGAAAATTCCTGTCGGGCATGTTGAAGCAGGACTGCGTTCATATGATAAGTTTAATCCATATCCTGAAGAAATAAATCGGCTTTTAACTGATGCTCTTTGCGATATACATTTTTGTCCGACTGAAACCGCTAAAAAAGCATTGCTTAAAGAAGATATAAACTCAAAAAATATTTTTGTAACAGGAAATACCGTCATAGATGCGCTTTATTTAATTCTGGAAAAAAAGCATAAATTCCAAAACCCAACTTTAAGAAAAATCTCCAATCTCCAATCTCCAATCTCCAATCTGATTTTAGTCACGGCGCATCGTCGCGAAAATTTCGGTCAGCCGATAAAAAATATCTGCTATGCACTTAAAAAAACATCAGAAACATTCCCAGAATATAAAATTATCTATCCTGTCCATCCAAACCCGAATATCAAAATACCAGTAAAAAATATTCTCGGTAGCCTCAAAAATGTGTATCTTACAGAGCCGCTTAACTATCCTGATTTTGCAAATCTGATGAATATCTCATATCTTATTCTTACCGATTCAGGTGGGTTGCAGGAAGAAGCGCCTTCTTTAGGGAAACCGGTGCTTGTGATGCGAAAAGTGACAGAACGACCTGAAGCAGTAAAGGCAGGCACTGTAAAACTTGTCGGGACAGAGACAACCAAAATTTTTAATCAGACAAAAAAACTGATTACAGATAAACAGGCATATACTAACATTGCAAAAAGTGTCAATCCTTACGGTGATGGTCTTGCGGCAAAAAGAACAGTTGAATTTATTGAATACTATTTTGGATTACGTTCTAAAAGACCGACGGAATTTTATGCCCGAACCAAAAAGATATAAAAAAGGAAAACATATTTATACAAAATGGGGAAAAAACTTTAAGGAGGTGAAAACCATGCCGGAAGAAAATCTTCAAAAACCTGTTCAGGTTCAGATTGAGATTGATGATACAACTGCTCAGGGTATCTATACAAACCTTGCATTTATTACACATAATGAAACCGAGTTCACGCTTGATTTTATTTATGTTCAGCCACAGCAACCGAAAGCGAAACTGCGCGCACGAATAATCTCGTCACCAATACATACTAAAAAATTTCTTCAAGCACTTATGGATAACCTGCGAAAATATGAGGACAAATTTGGTGAGATAAAGGTTCCTGTTATTCAGGAACAGAAAGTGGAGTTTGGAAATGCGTAATTGTAATATTGACAGAAATTTAACAAAATGTACCTGTACCTATCAGCCCTGTTCAAGGAAGGGAATCTGCTGTGAATGTGTTTCATACCATTTGAAAAACGGCGAACTTCCAGGCTGTTTTTTTCCGAAAGAAGCTGAACGAACATACGACAGATCAATCGCAAAATTTATTGCCTGTTATAGACGATAAATACTATCTGCGGAATCGTTGTTAAAATCTGTAGAATCTGCGTTTCAGAAAATGAATATCTGTATTATCGGTGCAGGTGCGATGGGTACGCTTTTTGCTGGACTTCTGGCAAAAGGTGAAAATAATGTCTCACTACTTGTAAAAAATAAAAATACTGAAACGGTAATTAAAACCACTGGTATTCATATCTCCGGTATCTCAAACTGCTATATTCAACCTTCAAAAATCAAAGTTAGTACCATCCCGCTAAAAACAAATCTAAATATCCATCGCCTCGTAATCGTTTTAGTTAAATCATATGATACCATTTCAGTATTACCAATACTCAAACAGATAGTTGGCAAAGATACTTTTGTTCTAACACTCCAAAACGGGTTAGGTAATTATGAAATTATCAACCGAGTTATTCCTAAAACCAGAATCGTTCGTGGAGTAACATCCGAAGCATCTATATTAAAAACCACCGGGTTCGCTATCCATACAGGTAAAGGTGAAACAATTATTGAAGGGTGTGGCGGGGTGGAGTGTGGGGATACTAAAATTGCTAAAGAGATTGCTAATATTTTTAATCACTGCGGGCTGAAAACAAAAATTACCAACAGTATTGAATCTGCAATCTGGTCAAAACTGGTTTTGAATTGTGCTATAAACCCGGTGACTGCAATTTCAGGCGTAAAAAATGGCGATATCCTTAAATACAGAAATCTGTATGAGGTAGCGATTGAATCTGGTAAAGAAGTAATGCAGGTTGCAAAAGCAGTTGATATTCCAATCCTGTTTTCTGATTGTTGTGAAAAAATTGAGCAGGTGTGTAAAGCAACTTCCAAAAATATGAACTCAATGCTTGCAGATGTTCGGGCAAACAAAAAAACAGAAATTGAATTTATTAACGGTGCGGTTATAAAAATTGCAGAAAAACTAAAAATTCCAGTTCCCGTTAATAAAAGTTTATACTCGCTTGTGAAAAAACTGGAAAAAACCAATTAGTCCAATTGGACTAATTGATGAATATCAATAGATGAATAGTAAAAAAATTTTATTACTGGTATTTTTTTCTGCCTTTTTTTTACGGTTTTCAAATATATTTAATCAACTTTACAGGAATCAAATTCTTTTTTTTACTGGCGATTCAGACCCATACTGCCATATTTTAAGAGTCCAATCAGCTATACAAAATTTTCCAAGGCTGACTGGCTTTGAGCCGTTTCTTAATTTTCCATATGGAACGCATCATTTCTGGCCACCAGTTTTTGATTGGCTGATTGCCTTTTTATGTCTGATTTTAGGATTGGGATTCCCATCTGTAAAACTTGTTGAATGGACTTGCGCAGTGTTGCCACCACTTATCGGTGGGCTCACCATTTTGCCCGTCTATCACTTTTCTAAAAATATTCTATCTGAAAAAAATTCGCTTCTAACTGCTGTAATTTTTTCACTGATGCCATTCCATATTCTATACACAACTTTTGCAAGATTTGACCATCATCTTGCAGAACCGTTTTTGTATATTCTGATTATCTTGTTTTTTATACTCGCCTGTCAGAAACATATTTTGTATGCTTTTTTGGCTGGTGTAACTATTTTTTTAGCAATAGGAACCTGGATTGGTTCAACAATTTTTGTCTTAATTTTGGGCATCTCAATAATTTTGCAATTTATATGCGATACTATACGAAAACAATGTTCAACCAGAATTTTTTATTCGGCAGTAATAACTTTTGCAACTGCATTGCCCGGCGTGATGCTTTTAAGGAACCCATACTGGAAAAAAGTTTATCCGGTTTCGTTTGACACAATCTCGCTTTTACAACCTTATACAATCTGGTTTTTTTTAGTATTGTTTTTAGTTTTTTATTTTATCCAGGGTTATCTTGTTTTTCCAAAAAGTAGAAGGATTTTATTCGCTGCTGGTATTTTTGCGTTTTTTTTGATTTCATCTACACTGATTCTTTCTGGCGGATTTATAGGCGGTATTCTGGCAGGTATCAATTTCTTAAGTAACAGACCACCACAGTTTTTTAAAGATTTTGGCGAGTTTGAACCGTTTATCACTAACTCGTCGGGCTTTTTAGAATATATTTTTGTCGGGATTATAATTTTTGTTGTCTTTTACGGACTGATTTTATTCATCAACGAAATAATAATAAATCCGAAAATTTACAAAATAGTTTTTTTGGTCTCAACTGTTATATTCGGGATTTTAACTTTGATACGGCCAAGGTTTTCAGGTATATTTTCAATAAACCTTGCAATTTTAGTCGCCTATATTTTTGAGCGATTGTTTCAAAATAAAATTTCACAGAAAGGCTCAAAATTGCTAATTGTAATTCCTGGAATTTTAGTTTTTAGTTTTTACAGTTATGGTATTCATAAAATAACCAAAAAAGGGGGCGACGATTTCAAAGTATATTATCAGGCGCTTTTATGGCTGAAAGAAAATTCAGAAAACATTTCCAGAAGTAATCTCAAATATGGCGTATTGCCATCTGCTTCTGAATACGGCAATGCTATCGTCTATGTTGCCAAAAGACCAACTATAGCAACGAATATGCATCTTGAACCACAGGGGCTTATTACTCTTGAAAAGTTCTTTCTTGAAACGGATATTAGTAAAGCACAAAAGATTTTGGCTGATAACAAAGTTGGCTACATTATTTTAAGCAGGACACCATACATTGAGCAGAAAGCAAAAAATGGTTCAATATATAATTTACTCTGGCAAAGGCAAAAAGAAAAATGTAAGCAAATGCTTACATTGGTCTATACATCAGCGTCGGGCAATATAAAAATTTTTTCTGTTTTGTTTTTCCAAAACAAAGAGTAAAAGGAGAAATTAAAGATGCAGAATAAAGTAGTTACAAAAGATATTGAAATAAAAATAGATTTGCGAGAAAACAAGTCAAAAATTTGTGATATCTTGGCAAACAAATACAGTATCCAGATAGACAAAGTAATGTTACCAGTAGGAGATTATATAATTGGTAATGAAATTGTTGTAGAAAGAAAAACTGCTGTTGACTTTGTTCAGTCAATTATTGACGGCCGGTTATTTCAACAGGCACAAAAAATAGGACAACTTTTTGATAGAGCACTTTTTATTATTGAAGGTGAAAATCTATACAATACTGGAATTGATATTCATCCACATGCCATATCCGGAGCAATAGTAAGTATAGCGGTAAAATGGTGTATACCAATTTTATTTACGAAAGATACAGAAGAAACTGCTTTATTACTATGGCTAATTGCCACGCAACATCATGAAATAAAAAAAGAACTAACCTACAGACACGGTTACAGACCAAAGACATACCGTAAGCGACAACTTTATATTCTGCAGGGACTTCCTAATGTAGGACCGAAATTGGCTAATAATCTACTCAACTATTTTGGTAGTGTGGAAAAAGTATTTACTGCGACTAAAGAAGAATTGACCAAAGTTGATAACCTCGGAAAGAAAAAAGCAGAAAAAATATGTATGCTATTACGCGAAGAAAGAACTAAATATTGTAAATTCTGAGTTGTTTTGTATAATAAAATTGTTATGTCAGATAAAGAAAAGAATATAAAAAAAAAACTTGAGCAGACAGCCACAGAAGTAAAAAACTTGGTTACTACTGAATTCCGTGATATTCTTGATTTTGCAAAAAAACCATGGAAACTGGTATGGGTAAATTTTCTTATTGGTATCGCAAGAGGTGTAGGGCTTGTGATTGGTATGACGATTTTTGGCGCTGTTATTGTAGCGTTGATAGTTTTTGTTCTAAATAAAATGGTAGATTTACCACTTGTTGGAACCTATATTGCAAAAATCATTACTGAAGTTAAACATCAATTATCAAATATGCCCCGTTAACTTGCCAAAATAAAACGCTCAGGTAAATCAGAACGGCTACAAAAAATAAAAAATGTATCCCACACTCTTTAAGATTGGTTTTTTAGAAATACATACTTACGGTGTTTTTGTTGCGCTCGGTTTTTTTGTTGGGTTTAATATACTGCTGTATTATGCTAAAAAATCTAATATCCCATCATCTATAGTTGAATCACTTACCTTTTTAGTTTTCATTTTTTCTCTAGTCGGTGCTCGGCTGTTTTATGTTCTGATTTCATTTGATGATTACAGAACCAATCTACTTGACATTCTCAAACTCTGGCAAGGTGGTCTTGTATTCTGGGGCGGGTTTCTGGCGGGTGGACTATCAGTTATTATTTTCTCTCTAAAAAAGAAACTACTATTCTGGCAGGTTGCTGATATTTTTGCGCCTGCTTTGGCAATCGGTCAGGCAATAGGGCGGCTTGGCTGCTTTTTTGCGGGGTGTTGCTACGGCAAACCTACCGACTCATTTTTAGGTGTTATATTTCCTGAAAACTGTCTCGCACCAGCAGGTGAAAAACTATTACCAACACAACTAATATCATCAATTTTGCTTTTTTTGTTGTTCTTGATTTTACGAACTTTATGGAATAGAAAAAAATTTGACGGGCAGATTTTTTTGGTTTATGCGATTCTTTTTTCTGCTGGCAGATTTTTTGTTGAATTTTTGAGGGGTGATTTCAGAGGAAATTTTATTTTCGGAATTACACCGACGCAGATTCTATCAATTCTGGTTTTTATAGTCAGTATAGTTATATGGAAAAAATTATCTCGGCTAAAGACAAAATCCGGTTAGACAACTTTTTACGAGAACAGTTTCCTGATTATTCTCGTAGCTATTTTCAGCGGTTAATCAAAGACGGGCTTGTGCAAATCAACGGAAAACATTCTGAGTCGGGACATAAAGTTCACCTTAACGATATCATAGAAATAGAATTTGCCAATAAACAGGCAAGATTACTTCCTGCCAAAATTTCACTTAAAATAATTTTTGAAGATACGGATATCATCGTTATCAATAAACAACCTAATCTTGTTGTTCATCCCGCAGGAAACCATCAGACAGATACGCTCGTCAACGGGCTTCTGTATTACTGGAATAACAAAATTTTTCCGTTTCTCGTCCACCGACTTGACAAAGATACATCGGGTGTTCTTGTTGTTGCAAAAAATGAAAAAGCAAAAGAGTTCTTATCAAGACAGTTTCAGAACCGACTGGTAGAAAAGAAATATCTGGCAATCGTTGAAGGTATTATAAAAGAAAAAAAAGGTATTATTGAAGCGCCTTTAGGCAGGTCTGCAGATAACAGAAAAAAGTTCGCTGTCGGTCCTACAGCAGAAAAAACAGCAAAAACATTTTTTAAGGTGCTTGAACGATTTCCAAAAACAACTTATCTTGAAATAAAACCTTATACAGGTAGAACACACCAGATTAGAGTTCATCTGGCATATATCGGCCATCCTGTTATCGGCGATAAAGAATATGGAAAATCATCAGAAATAGCAACACGGCAACTACTTCACGCATCAAATCTAAAATTTACGCATCCAGCAAGTTTAGAAAAAGTAGAGTTTTCAGCGCCACCACCGTTAGACTTTAAGTTAGTATTACAAAATCAACACCAAGAAAATTTTATAGCCACTGAAGCCACTGAAATCACTGAATAGTTTTTCAGTTCATTGACAAAATAATTTTTTTTTGATAGAATAAAAATATAACAACAATTTTTGACCGCTGTGCTTGGAGGACGATATGAGTTTTGGAAAAGGAAAAATATGGTTTGATGGGAAGTTTATTGACTGGGCAGATGCAAAAATTCATGTAATGTCACATGTTGTACATTACGGGTCATCTATTTTTGAATCGCTACGCTGTTACAATACAAAAAACGGACCTGCGATATTCAGGGTAGAGGCACATATAGACCGTCTATACGATTCGGCAAAAATTTACTGCACAAAAATCCCATTCACAAAAAAAGAGTTTGCAAAAGCGATTGTGGATACTGTAAAAATCAATCAATACAAAGAATGTTATATCCGGCCGATTGTTTTTCGTGGTTATGGTGAGATGGGACTTAATCCGTTAAAAAACCCGGTGAATTGCGTTATTGCATGCTGGGAATGGGAAACTTATCTTGGTAAAGAAGCACTTGAAAAAGGCACATCAATGCATGTCTCGTCCTGGCGCCGAGCAGCACCTGATACTTTTCCAACACTTGCCAAAGCCGGCGGTAATTATATCAATTCGCAACTTATAAAAATGGAAGCGTTACGAAGCGGTTATGAAGAAGCAATCGCACTGGATGTTTTTGGCTATGTTTCTGAGGCATCCGGCGAGAATATTTTTATTGTGAAAAATGGCGTGATTTTTACACCACCAACCAGTTCATCAATCCTTGCAGGTATTACAAGACATACAGTTTTTATTCTTGCACGAGATATGGGAGTACGGATAGAACAGCACGCTATCCCACGCGAATCAGTCTATATCGCTGATGAGGTTTTTTTAACGGGCACTGCAGCAGAAATTACACCTGTCTCTAAAATTGATAATGTCGTCATCGGTAACGGGCGACGAGGTGAGATTACGAAAAAATTGCAATCCGCATATTTTAATCTTATTCGTGGAAAAACTAAAGATAAGTATAACTGGCTTACATATATTAAATGAAACCAACACGGCATATTGCAATATCCTTATCTATATCCGTAGTTTGGTATTTGATTTTTAATTCGCTAAAATTATCACTGGCATTATTATTAGCAGGCGTGTTGATTGATATTGACCATCTTGTTGAATACTTTAGAGAAGTTGGATTTAAAACAGATATTAAACGGTTTTTTTACTGTTGTGAAAATTATGCGTTTAAGAAAAATATTTTGATTCTACACAGTTGGGAATTATTTGTTGTGTTTTCACTGGTTGTATTTTTTATGTATCCGGATTTAATAATATACGGTATTTATATTGGCTATTCAGTTCATCTTGTTTTTGACCAATTGAGTAATTTGAGTAAGCCACTGACTTATTCATTGATTTACAGATGGAAAAATGATTTTCAAACGGAGAAAATATGGCAGGTAGAATTACTCGGCTCCAGATAATTTTTTTAACAGTTACTTTTTTTCTAGTTTTTAATATCTGCTCACGATTTTACCGTGCCTGGCAGATTGCAAGTAGAAGAACACCAACAATCCCCCCCATTACTGCTATACAAGAAGAACCTATACAGACACAAGAAGAAGATATTGAAACCCAGCGTCTCAAAAAACTGGAACTCAAAGCGCGACAGCAAATTGCCGTTAGTGGCGAAAAAATCAAACTTAAAAAGAAAGATAGGTTTGATGTTTCGTCTGCAACCTTATTGCTTAAAAAAGCAAAAAATTATTATGCACTTGCCGACTACGAAAATGCTTTGTTATATGCCAGAGATGCATCAAATGCAGTAGATACACTGGTAATAAAAAAATTGCCTGAACCAAAATTATATATCGTCAAAAAGAACGATACGCTCTGGTATATCGCTAAAAAACATTTCAGAAAGGGCTCTAAATGGTACAATATCTGGATAGCCAACAAAGAAACAATCCCTGATTTTGATAAAATTTACTGCAAACAAAAAATAATCATTCCTGAATTAAAGCAAAAAAAACAATCCTAATTTTTATGCACAAAACCAACCACAACCTGTATAAGAATACCAATAAAAAATTAGAACTGTTTGAAGAAGTCCTAACAGTAAGCCAGTTAAACAACCGTATAAAAAATACGCTATCAGACCAGTTTGAAAATGGTATCTGGGTTTGTGGCGAAGTTTACAGATACGAACTGGATTTGCTAAGAGCCAATAATAGACCTTACCGCCAGGTATATTTTGAACTTGTAGAGCAGGACACAATAACAAAAGAACGAAAGGCATCAATATCAGCAATGATTTGGGGAGACGATAGAGATAAAATTGAGCAGAAGATGATTACGATTGCTTCAGGGCTGACACTTAAAGACGGGCTTCAGATAAAGGCAAAATGTTTTGTAGATTTTTATATACCACAAGGAAAAGTGCAACTGCAGATTACCGATATAGAGCCTGAATACACCGTCGGTAAAATGGCGATTGAAAAAAAACTGCTGCTTGAAAAACTGAAAAAAGCCGGGTTTTTAGAAAAAAATAAACAACTTGAAATCCCTGTTCTGCCAATGAATATCGGCTTGATTACATCAGTTGAAAGTGCTGCCTATAACGATTTTATAGACGAATTAAAAAGTTCAGGATATGGTTTCAAGATTTTTTTATGTGATGCCAGAATGCAAGGCAGCGATTTGGAACGAGAAGTCAGAGCGGCGATTTTTACGCTCAACAAATATCACATGGATGTCATAACAATTGTTAGAGGTGGTGGAAGCGCTTCAGACTTGATGGGCTTTGATAAAGAAGGCGTGGCTGTTGCAATTGCGAACTCAAAAAAACCTGTTTTGACAGGTATCGGTCATCAAATTGATAGAACCGTATCCGATGAAGTTGCAAATCAGTCGTTCAAGACGCCGACGGCAACCGCGCAGTTCATAGTTGAAAAAGTAAAAAAGTTTGAACTTGATACTGAGGAAACATTTGCCGATATTCTAAAGATTCAGAAACAGATTTTAACAGACGAAAAAGATAGATTAAAAAGTATAACAAGCGAAGTAAAATCAGCAACCTTGATGTTTGTGAAAGACCTTGAGAATAATATCGCCCAGATAAAAGAAAAAATTAAATGGAGTTTAAAAAAATTTTTTGAAGATAATTTCAGAAAACTTAATGAATTAGAACGATTAAATAATTCCAAAAATCCTGTTAATATACTGAAATTAGGTTTCGGACTTGTATATACAGCCGACGGCAAAATTGTAAAAAGTATAGAAAAAGTGTCAGTTGGGAATGATGTAAAAATTGAACTGCATGATGGCAAACTCGGCGGAAAAATTATTTCCAAAGAGAAAAGATATTGTCAGAAACCATAAAAAACCGTTAAACACAGAGGACACAGAAACACAAAGTTTGTAGGCACACCTGCCTGACGGTAGCAGGGTTTATGACCGTGCAAAATGTTTTTTTACCACAATTTTTAATTTTTAATTTTTAATTACCGTTAAAGGAGATACTGATGAACGAGAAAATTTCGTATTCAAAAGCACTTGAGGAATTACAGACGATTTTAGAAAATCTTGAAGGCGAAAATGTAGAAATAGATAAACTTGCCGAAAAAGTAAAAAGGGCAACTGAACTGATTAAAATACTACGGGAAAAACTCAAAAAAACAGAGGTTGAAATAAAAGAGATTGTAAAAGAATTTGAGGAAACGGGAGAAAAAAATGGCTGATATAAAATTGGACTATTCAAATTGTATAGCGGATTTTGTAGGTGAACACGGGATAACACTGTCAGAATTGCAAGCGCTATATCCAAAACTTTCGTCTGCTTACAACATTGTGCAGCAGAAAAAATCAAATGGCTCACTTGGATTTATGGAATTGCCATACAAAGAAGATGAATCAAAAAAAATATCCGGTTTTGCCAAAAAGCAGAGAACACAATTTGATGATTTTGTTGTGATTGGTATAGGCGGGTCTGCACTCGGCAATATCGCATTACAAACAGCATTAAACCATCCTTACTGGAACCTTCTATCAAAAAAACAAAGAAAAAACTGTCCACGACTTTTTGTGCCGGACAATGTTGACCCTGAACTTCTAAAAGGATTGCTGGATATTCTTAACTTAAAAAAAACGGTGTTCAATGTAATCTCAAAATCAGGCACTACTGCAGAATGTCTTGCCAACTTTTTCGTGCTAAAAAACGCACTGCTCAAAAAAATAAAAGTCAAAAACTGGCAGAAACATGTGATTATTTCTACTGACGAGCAAAAAGGATATTTACGAGAACTTGCGAATAAAGAAGGTATAGTTTCGTTCGTAATTCCAGCAAATGTAGGTGGTAGATTTTCTGTGCTTTCGCCAGTTGGACTTGTTTCAGCCGCTTTTTGCGGGATTGAAATAGAAAAATTATTAGAAGGCGCAAGGGATATGGATGCCCGTTGCGGTCAGGATATTTCTAAAAATCCAGCTGCGGTTTATTCGGCGATACAATATCTTCTGTATCAGAAAGGAAAAAAAATAAGTGTAATGATGCCGTACTGCCAGGCACTTAAAGATATCTCTGACTGGTTCAGGCAGTTGTGGGCAGAATCGCTTGGTAAAAAAACAAATATCCGCAGTGAAATTATAAATATCGGTCCTACACCTGTTAAAGCGTTAGGTGTTACCGACCAGCACTCGCAGGTTCAACTTTATATTGAAGGACCTTACGATAAAATTATTACATTTCTGGCCGTCGGAGGTTATAGTACAAATGTACTAATACCAAAAACAAAAGAAAAACGTTATCTTGAAGGACATACATTGAACGAATTGATAAAATCGGAGGAGGAAGCGACCCGTGTGGCGCTCACCAAACAATCGCGTCCGAACTGCACCATCATCCTGCCTGAAGTTTCTGAGCATACTATCGGGCAAGTTCTCTATATGCTTGAACTTTCAACCGCATATATCGGCGAAATGTTTGAGATAAATGCGTTTGACCAGCCAGGCGTAGAACTCGGAAAAGTGCTTACTTACGGATTGATGGGCAGAAGCGGGTATGAATTAGAGAAAAAAGAGATTGAAGAGTTTTTAGCAAAAAAACACGGAAGCCAGTATGTCATTTGAAATTGATAAGATTGATTTCCCGAGAGAAAAACTGTCAAAAACCGGTGTGTTGTCGCTGAAAGATGAAGAACTTCTGGCGATAATTTTAGGCACGGGCTATAAAGGCAAAAATGTGCTGCAACTTGCAAAAGAGATTCTGAAAAAATATCCAGCGGACGATTTTATCCGACTGCCACTTTCCAAATTGAAAGCGATTAAAGGTTTAGGCACGGCGAAAGCGTCCGTTGTTGCCGCTGCTGTTGAACTGGTGAAAAGAGGGCTTGATAAAAATGCGGTTTCAATCAAAAAGCCGATGGATATTCTACCATTCACACTTGATATTCGCGACAGAAGAAAAGAACATTTTGTAGTTTTCTATCTTAATGCAAGAAATGAGATATTAAAAAGGGACTTCGTCTCAATAGGCACTCTCAGTGCCTCGCTTGTCCATCCAAGAGAGGTTTTTAAGCCAGCAATAGAATACTCTGCCGCCAGTGTAATTTTTGTCCACAACCATCCATCAGGCGATACCACACCGTCGGAAGACGACATAAAACTCACCAAACGGCTTGTATCCGCTGCCGCCATTCTGGGCATAGAAGTTCTTGACCACATAATTATTTCCAAAATGAACTTTGTGAGTATGAAAAGCAAAAATCTTATATAACCGTCCCCGGAGATAAAAAATGAGTGTGCCAAGAAAGTTCCTTGAATTCTTGTCGGTGGAAGTCCGAACTGGATAAAGGGTAGCGACCAGTCCAACACCAAATCCCACAGTTAATAAGGCAACGAACTAACTGATGCTGGGAT